>CAMCYG010000034.1 GCA_945883775.1 Victivallis vadensis | reverse complement strand
GGTTTCCATTCGCAAAAATTCTTTAGCAGTCTTAGTCCGACTTTGCCGGACTTCTCTATGTGAAATTGTGTTGCGACGAGATTGTCCTTTGCTACTGCGGAAGCGAAGACTGCGCCGGCATAATCGGTTGTGCCGATGATAATATTTTCATGGTCCGGTACTGGGTAGTAGCTGTGCACAAAATAAAACTCACTGTTGTCGCTAATCCCGTTCCAAACCGGATGTTTCGCTGTTTGTTTGACGCTGTTCCATCCCATCTGAGGCACTTTGTCGGCTCTGTCGGCAGGTTGGAATAAATTTACATTTCCGGGCAGGATGCCCAGAGCGCATGTTCCGCCATCCTCATCGGAGTGGGCGAATATTATCTGGGTTCCGAGGCATATTCCGAGGAAGGGCTTGCCTGATGCTACGGTTTGCTTTATGCAGTCAAGCAGTCCGAGCTGTCTGAGGTTTGCCATGGCAGAACCAGCTGCTCCGACACCGGGAAAAATGACACGTTCGGCGGAAAGAATGACGGTCGGGTCCGAAGTGATTTGCGCCTTCACTCCGATGGTGTCCAACGCCAGCATGACGCTGGTTAGGTTTCCCGCTTTGTAGTCAATAATCGCTATCATTCTGTTCCTTGCTCCGAATGCATGTAAAAATAGACGTGTGGCGCATGAACATCAAGCATCAACTGCTGGCGGAGAACAGAAATGGGAGATATCGGAACAAAAAGCATATCGATTAATATCTCTGGGCCAGCAGCCGGCTTTTCTTAATTCCTTACCTTTTTCATTGAATCGCCAAGTTGGGTCAATTGCCTGATGCAAAAGCATCTGTCCCAGTTCGCGTCGTAAATATACAGCTTCCCGCTGTCCGGATCAAAGAATCCAGTCAAGCCGCTCGCGTAAGTAACTATCTGCAGTTTGGACCAGTCTGGCTTCGGGTCGGACTTGGTTTGCTCAAACGCTTTCGAAGAGAATGCGGCGGTTATTGCAACTAGAAACATTACAATTGCAGAGAGAAGAGAGAGTTTCATAATATATCCTCCTTTTTCTATATTATCGCTAATGTACAATAAAATGTCCATTGTGTTTAAGATATATGTATACTACATACATGTGCTTGCTATAAAATAGAAGAATGAGAGAGCAAATGAGCGTAGAGAAAATGCAGAAGCAGGCTGGGTGGGCCATGTCCAATGAGTCGAGCGAAATGAAGACCATTCTATATTATGGCCCTCATTCATGTTTTCAGAAGTATGCATTATGTCTACTGTCGTCCGTTTATGGCCTGCTTTTTACTGCATTACCTGCTGTTGCTGATGTGATTCTGGGCGATGAAGATATTAATTATCTGCCTGCGAGTTGGTCTTCAGAATATGGCTGGGCTTCGGTTACTGCGCCTGTTGCCGGTGGTGTGGATGGCTCAGGTTGGTTCAGGGTTGGGTTTTCGACCATTGGCAATCCTGAGGCTGCTGGCAATGAGTGGTATGACACCTTGCATGTTCCGGCGGCGAATATATTTGCCGGTGCCTGGAGTAATAAGATGCGGGCAGAGTTCGACTTCTGGGCGTCAAGCTCTACCCCGAGGATCCAGCAGGCGCAGTGGAAAGCCACGAACAATACAAATATATGGGGTGGTGATGTAACGCCTGCGGGTGGTCTAACTCGCAGTAATAATTATGTCGCTTCTTTCGAGAACTTTAACAAGTGGAAATATCCCGGTGCATCTCTGGACCAGTACCTCTCGGATCTTAATTCAAGGTCATGGATAGGGGTTTATAACTGGAGGACAACCCCCGATGATCAGATATCCGAAATCGATAATTATCGTTATTGGATTTCGGAGCCTGTAGAGACGGGTCTGCTTGCTGTGGCAGTTGCGATTGCCATTCTCGCCGTAAGGCGGAGGCGAGGAGATGAAGCGTCAGATGACTCGGGCGAGTCCAGCTGATGGTGCAGCTTTGGCGTATAAGTTCATTTCCTTCTCAGCACCAGCGCCGTTCTTGCCGGGAGATACAGACTTACATAGTTCTTAAGGATGTTTCCTTCCTTGGTCGGCTGGGTCTTGAATCTCTGTTTCAAATCTATCCTGTTGTGTCCGCCGAATGCCTCATCATCCGTGGTCATGACGATCTCGTATTCGCCAGGCGGAGTTTCTATGCAGTAGTCGGTGTAGGACTTTGAGTTATGGAAGTTGAAGAAAAAGAAGAGGCCCCCTCGTTCGAAAGCGATGATCTTGTCCCCGTCATGCAGCAGGAGTCTTCTTGGTGTGTTGTGTTCCAGCAGGGCGCTGGATTTGACCGCTCGGATCATTGCCATATCGAAGTCGGCCAGAAAATGGTATTTCAGGGACTTGTCATCTCTGAGTTTCCATTGCCTTCTGGCGTAATGATACGACCAGTTGTTCCCTTCGCGCGGGAAGTCGATCCATTCCGGATGGCCGAACTCGTTTCCGATAAAATTGAGATAGCCGTGATCCGCAAGCGAGATGGTGGCAAGGCGTATCATTTTATGAAGCGCCATGCCCCGGTCGACTTCAATATGCTTATCATCGGCCTGCATATGGTGGTACATCGGAGCGTCAATTAGTTCGAATATGATCGTTTTCCCTCCGACAATCGCCTGGTCATGACATTCAGCATACCCGATAGTTTTTTCATCGCCTCTTCTGTTTGTAAGCTCGTGCCAGAGATAGCTCATGTTCCAGTCCTCATCCTTGATATCGTTCATCAGCTTGAACCAGCAATCAGGGACGCCCATGGCCAGCCTGTAATCGAAGCCTATCCCGCCGTTGGCTATCGGTGCGGCAAGGCCGGGCATGCCGCTGACATCTTCCGCAATGCTTATGGCATCGGGCCTGAGCTTATGTATGAGCTTATTAGCAAGATAAAGATAAGAAAGGGCATCTTCGTCGACGCTGGAATCGAAGTAACGCTCGTAAGAGTCGAACGCAGGGCCAAGGCCATGGTGTAAATACAACATGCTGGTGATGCCGTCAAAACGGAAGCCATCGATCTTGAATTCGTCCAGCCAGTATCTGCAATTGGAGAGAAGGAGGTGAAGGACTTCCGTTTTTCCGTAGTCAAAACAGCGCGAATCCCAGGCGACGTGTTTTCCGCGATCGCCTTCATGGAAGTACTGATGCGTACTTCCGTCAAATTTAGAAAGGCCCTCCAGCTCGTTGCTTACGTGATGCGAGTGTATTATATCGATGATGATTGCAATTCCGAGCCCGTGTGCGGCATCTATCAGTTCCTTCAGCTCTTCCGGGGTGCCGAAACGTGAAGATGCGGCAAACAGATTGGATACATGGTAGCCGAATGAACCGTAATATGGATGTTCCATGACGGCCATCAGCTGAATGGTATTGTATCCGGCGTTCATGATTCGGGGGAGTACCAATTCGCGGAATTCTGTATAAGTGCCTACGCCTTCTTTTTCCTGTGCCATGCCGACGTGCGACTCATATATCAGCGGTGCGGTATCTTTACGCGTAAAGTTGTTTTTCCAGATGTATGGGATGGGGTCCCATGCTTGCGCAGAGAACACCTTGGTGTGATGGTCCTGGACTACCCGGCGGCAGTATGCCGGAATCCTGTCTCCTGAGCCTCCGTGCCAATGGATCTTGAATTTATAGAGTTGTCCGTGTTTAATTGCTGAGAGGGGTAGCTTGATCTGCCAGTCACCATGGTTGCCGGCCCTTTTTAACAGAAAAGCATTGTCTTCGTGCCAGCCGTTGAAGTCTCCGATAAGGAAAATGGCGGTTGCGTTCGGGGCCCATTCGGTGAGTTGCCAGCAATCATCCTTCTTGTGCAGGCCGTAGTATTCATGCGCGCTGGCGAAGTCCTCGAGGGGCATGTTCTTTCCGGTGAGTTTCTTCTCGAGCAGAATCGCATTGTCGCTGCGGCGCTGGATTTGGCCGAAATATGGCCTTAGGTAAGGATCCTGGCTCAGTGCAGGCAATTTGCGTTTGCTAATCTGTGTCGGCTTCTTCATATGATCAAAATATTCGCTTAGATTATACGCAATAAATGCAAAACTAACACTAGAATGGATTTACGAGAGGTCGTTTAAGCATGCTCTCATAAATATCGATATACTGCTTTGCTGTTACCGAGTGGTTGAATGTCGCCAGCGACTCTTCCATGATTCTCTTTCGTTCCATAACCCTAATGTGGTTGGGAAGCTTATGGAACTCCATGGCCTGATCTATTGCCCAGAAAAGTCCGTTTGCGTCATAAGTCTTAAAAATGAAGCCATTGCCTGTCCCATTCCGGGCATCGATATGTTTGACAGTATCGTGCAGTCCTCCAGTGTCATGTGCGATAGGGAGTGAGCCGTATATGCCGCCTATCATCTGGGGGAGGCCGCAAGGTTCGAAGAGAGACGGAACCAGCGTGAAATCGGATCCGGCAAAGCCCAGTCTCGACATCTGTTCGCTGAAGTCCCATACCGCCACCCGATCCTGTATCCCGTGGAATCCTGCTATGTGTCTGAAGGCACCCTGGTGCGATCCACTGGCGATTATCGCAACCTGCAAGTTGTCATCCCAGTACTTGGAGACAATCCTGTAGAGGATATCGGAGAGCAGTGTGCAGCCTTTTTGCATAGGATCCAGCCTGGAGGGCCAGAAGAATATCGGCGCATTGTCATCCTTTTTGAGCCCCAGTTTGTCCTGCAGCATGCGCTTGTTCTTGATCTTACCTTCAGCACTGGTATCTGGTGTATACTTTGCCGTTATCATCTTGTCTGTCGCCGGATTGTAAGACGGGTCAGGCGAGTTCAGGATGCCCAGGGCGCAACCCGCTTGGTTCTTCTGGCTCATCTCGTTCTTGATGTTGCCTGGAATGAAAGCATGTCTGCCGTTGACGATTTCTTCCAGGAATGTCGGGCTGACCGTGTTGATGAAGTGTGATGCGAATATACCGCTTGCCTGAAAATCGACCAGGTTATTGTTGCGGCTTTCCTCGTAGTTATAGGGTATCCGTTTGAGAAATAGGTATCTCCAGAACTCAGCAGCATCTATGCCTTTGTCCTCAATGGCGGCCAGCGACATCTCGCAGGTGTGGATGTTGTGTATGGTGAAGAGGCAGGGGATGCCCATGCGTCTTGCCATTGCCGGAATCAGGCCCGTCATCCAGTCGTTGCAGTGTATGAGGTCCGGCTTTACAATAGGTACGATGTTGTTGATTACCTCCCGTTGGAAGGCGAGGGCTATGCGCGGATTATCGTATTCTGAATTGCCGTAAACTGCGTCTCTGTAATAGAATTCCCGGTCCTCTGCCAGATGTATTCTGCTGGTGTTGAGCTTGCTTTTGTATACCCTTAATTCGTCGTTGATGAATTTTGCCACGTCTATATGGAACAGCCGCCTGTAATGTGGAAGAGCAACATGCACATCTGCTCCCAGGTCATATAGCGCAGAAACGAGCGAGGCCGAGACATCAGCCAGGCCGCCCGCCTTGACTTTCAGGCATTGTGCCATATTTCCCATCCCTGGCGGGAGATAAGTTATTTCGGGGGTAACTATGAGGACTCTGGGGTTTTTCTTTGCTGCCCGTTTCCGGGCAGGCGCCTTATTTGTTTTGGGTACGCTCTTTTTCATAAGTCAACCTTTTGTCTAACACCGCAGTTGCCGCATGGCTACGTATGTGGCATGCGCAGTCAAAGTATGCAGCGCTCCCGACTTCTTTGGGAAGCAATGCTTCCTTGGGACTGGCATGCGTGGCTATAGCTCAAATAATTACCTGAGCGTATCTTATCCGCCGTTACCCCAGGTGACAAAACCGGGCATATCAGCTTTCCAGTAATCGCCTGCTGGTACAGCTCTGGCTGTGAATCCGTAGCGGCCGGAGGATTCGCAGTCAATCTCATGCCTGTAAAGATAAAGATTGCCGCTTCGTGCTTCGACCATCTTCATGTTTTCTACAATCGGCTTTGTGATTTTGCCTTCGGAGTCCACTGGTCCGTAGACGATCTGTATATCAACATCATCGGGCTTTAGATCTCCCAGATTGACGCTGGAGGTGACGCCAAAGTTGTCGCCCACATGCAGGAAGCCTACATCCTTGTCCGTCATCGGCATCTGGACCCTGACCTTGTGCCAGAGTGCGTCAAAACGTTCTTTCTGGCTGACAAGCTCCTTGGCTTTGGCCGCTCCGTTGTCGATCAGCTCATGGTATTGTCTGAAAGCTTTTTTGTAGAATGTTGAGTCATAATCGCTGATCATTCGGTTACTGCTGAAGTAGTTCATGCCCATGGCGATGGACGACTTCATCATCGACAACCATTTCAGCGGCATCTCTCCTGACTGTCTGTCATAGAATGTGGGTATGACCTCGTTTTCCAGGATGTTGTATAGTGCCTGCGATTCAACGTTGTCCTGGAATTCCTGGTCGTCATACTCCTCGCCGTGCCCTATCGCCCAACCGGAATCCTTGCTGTATCCTTCGCACCACCATCCGTCAAGAATCGACACATTGAGTACTCCGTTGACTGCTGCCTTCATTCCTGATGTGCCGCTGGCCTCATAAGGTCTTCTCGGGACATTCAGCCATACGTCTACGCCCTGCACAAGAGAGCGGGCGACGTTCATATCGTAGTTCTCCAGGAAAAGCATGTGTCGGCGTATGTTGGTTTTTTGTGTGTATTGCACTATCTGCCTGATCAAGTCCTTGCCCTGGTCGTCTGCCGGATGTGCTTTTCCTGCAAATATGAACTGAACCGGGCGGTCTGTGTTATTGAGGATGGCTTCGATCCTTGGAAAGTCCTTAAACAAGAGCGCGCCGCGCTTATACGTTGCAAAACGGCGAGCGAAGCCGATTGTCAGCACATCCTGCTCCAGCACTGACCGCACTTCGTTTATCTCTGTCCTTGTGGCATTGCGCTGCTTAAAGCAGTGCTCCAAGTGCTCGCGGGATGTTCTCACAAGTCGCGATCGGCTAAGCTCATGCGCGCGCCACAGCTCCTCGTCAGGTATGGTTGCTATTCTCGATACTACATCCTCGTCGGCTGGATTACTGCGCCATTTAGGGCCCAGGTATCGGTTAAAGAGTATGGTGTTGTCCGGGGAAAGCCATGACGGCACATGTATGCCGTTAGTGATGTGCCCGATCGGCACTTCTTCTGCGGAGCGATCTTTCCAGAGATGTGTCCACATTTTTCTGGCGACCTGCCCGTGCAGTTCGCTAACGCCATTTGCGAATTGAGCAAGTTTCAGGCCGAGCACGGTCATGGAGATCTCGTGAGGATTCTCTCTCTTGTATGACTGCCCCCATGAAATTATTTCGTCTGGTTCAATACCCAGCTCATGCTTAATTGCTTCCAGATGCGGCCGCAACAGTCCGACTTCGAATGATTCGTTGCCAGCCGGAACCGGTGTGTGCGTCGTGAATACGGATGATTTCTGTACCAGCTCCAGAGCTGTTTTCTTGTCGAAACCCTGATTCTTCATCAACATGGCGATACGCGGTAGATTGACAAATGCGGCATGTCCCTCGTTCATGTGGCAGACCACAGGATTGTAGCCCATGGCGATCAGGGCCTTGAATCCGCCGATGCCCAGCAACATTTCCTGACGCAGCCTGTTTCGCCGGTCGCCGCCGTATAGTTGAGCATTGATCTTGCGCAATTCAGGAGGATTCTCCGGGATGTTGGTGTCCAATAGGTAGAGGGCGACTCGGCCTACGTCAAGACGCCATACATTTGCTTTAAGCTCATGTTCCGGCATGGGAATCGTTATGCTTAGCTGGTGCCCGCCAGGCCCAACAGCCTGCGTCAAGGGCATGTAATGAAGTTCGTTTTCAGGGTAGGTCTCCTGTTGCCAGCCTTCTTTGCTCAGATGCTGTTGAAAATATCCCTGCCTGTAGAGCAGGCCAACTGCAACCAGCGGTGTCCCGACGTCAGAGCTTGATTTGAGATGGTCTCCTGAAAGTATTCCTAGACCGCCCGAATAGCACTTTACACTCTCGTGTATTCCGTATTCCAGTGAGAAGTATGCGACGCACCTGGAGGCTTTATTCGAAAGGTCGATGTCCATGTAGGGCTCGACCTCTTTCTCGAATCTTTCTTTTATCTGCTGGAGATGCGACATGAATCCGTCGTCACGGACAAGTGCCTCCATCCTTTTTTGAGGCAGTTTGCTCAGGTATTCGAGAGGGTTGTGACCGCAATCTCTCCATAACGTCGGGCTTATTCTGCGAAACAGCTCGATGGCGTCCATGTTCCAGCACCACCACATGTTCCTTGCCAGCTTTTCCAGAAATCCGAGTTCTTTTGGGACAGAAGGGGCTACGTTGAATACCTGTATTTGGTTCATCAATTATTCCTGATTTAGTTGTGCTTCAAGCGACTTCTATTACACTATTGAGCGATCCCATGCTGTTGGGTTGCCAGTCCGACATCGATGGGTCAATGCACCAAACGTCATTGATTATGAATTTGTACTCATAACGACCCGGTTCCAGCAGTATGGATGTGCTGTATGCGCCATTCTTTTCCTTAAGCTTATTCTTGGTTGGGTCCCAGTTGTTGAATGAGCCGGCAACGAAAACCTTGCTTCCAGCATCAGTCTGTATCTGAAAAGTTACTTTCTTTTTTCCGGTCTTGGTTTCCTTCTTAATTGTCATGTTTTTCTCCCATGGCCCAAATGGGCCTGTTGATGTAAAATTTTAGATTGAGGAGGCAAACTTACTACACGGTGCTGATAATATCAAGTACTCTGTACAGCTCTGTTATGCCCCACGCCTGTGCATCGCACCCCTTCTGTCTGTGTGGATGGTTCCCGTCCAGCAATTCGGGGATCTGTCCGATGCATCCGCTGTTAAGTGTTTCGAATGAGCTGTTTAAGACGGCTTTTGCTGTTTGGGCCGCTCTGGCTCCGTATACTGTGAACAAAGCCTCGGCGTATGAGGGGAAGAGCCAGGTCCAGCCGGTGCCATTATGATAAGCCGGCTTGCGTCTAGTGTCCTCGTCTCCGGTGTATTCTCCATAATAAGGATTGTAAGGGTCGTTCAGCAGTCTGCCATCGCGGTATACAGGAAGAGCGAATCTTACCGGCCGGTCGGCAAGACTTCTGATGGCGCCCGGTATAAGAAGCTCTTCGCAGGACTTGATGATTGAACGCCTCAGTGCAGGGTCGTCAATCGCTCCGAGGGTGATCGCCAGAAGCTGGTTTGGTCGAAGCGCATCATCAGCCGATGCTTTAGCCGCCGCGGTGCCTGACGCACAGTGCAGGCAGTCCGACAGGAATCCGGTATCATACTGATTGTAAAGTCTGCTGATGGATTTTTGCACCTTTACCGCAAGCCTGTGCCAATGCGGGTCTTTGTCCTGCGATGCCAGAAATTCCAATGAGGCAAACCATAATGCCTGTATCTCTATGGGATAGCCTTCCCTGGGGCTTCCGGCCGGATGGTTGGTGTCCATCCAGGTGTAGTGGGATGGGCTGAATATAAGTCCGCTTTCTCCGTCCATCTTGATGCCGTTAGGCGTGCCGTGGATGTAGTTTTTTGCAATGGAATGGACAATCTCGCCGAGCCGCCTGCTACCGCATTGCATCTGGAGCAGATTGGAATTGGGGAGGGCTTTAGCAAGGTCACGGCATGCCACAATAAACCACAATGAGGCGTCGGATGTGTCGCGATTGGAGTCGTCTTTGCCTCTTATCATATTTGGCAGGGTGCCGTCGCGTTCGAATGACGCGAATTGGCGCAGGATCTCACGTGCTTCGTCAAGCATTCCGGCCTGTATGATCCCGCGCAGACAAATCAATGTGTCGCGTCCCCAATCCAGGAACCATGGATAGCCGGCGATGATTGTGAGTGAATCATCCCGTTTCACAATGTAACTGTTCATGGCGGTTTGCAGAGCTTCATCTATAGGCATGTCGGCAAGCTCTGTCCGTCCGTGGTGCGCCATCTTCTTTGGGCCTGCCGGTATTGTCTCGTTCACTGCCGCAGTAATGACAGACTCCTTGCCTTCGCTTAGCTTGATTGCAAAATAGCCAGGGCTGAAGAGATCCGAGTGCCCGTCAAGTCCGCGTTCTGCATCATCCGGATGCCAGATGTTGTAGTACCACTCTGGCTGTTGGTGGTAGGATGTGCCTTCCGTAGCTGATACTCTGAGGGTCCGGTCTGCAGCGGGCCGGAAGGTAAAGCCGTTACTGTCGGCAGATGTGCAGGCAGGAAAATGTTGATCCGGTCCTGCGTACGCTTTGGTCTTTGAGTGGAATCCGCGGTCCTCGATGTCCAGTCTGATGATGAGTTGGGCGTTGTCAGTGTCGTGGGGGCAGATATTCGGCAGTTTAGTCTTTCCGCGCATAATCGCTATTTCGACTGCGTTGCGCTTCTCTAGCAGCGAGAGTTTAAGCTCCAGCGGAATGAGCAGTCCGTTGCCGGCAGGTATTTCAAATATCCATTTTACGGATCCGTTGCTGAGTTGTGAGAATGCTTTGGTGCAGTTGATGTCCAGCGGTACGGAATATCCGGTGAATACCAGCCATGCGCGTATCCTGGTCAGCATGATGTGACGGTCTACAGGAAAGTTAGGGCTGAGGTTGGCGCCGAGCAGGCAGTTGTACTGGCTGGTGATGACTCCGAATTCGCCATGCAGTAATGACATTGCGCCTGTCGCATTGGTGCAAAGGGCTTTGATCTTATTGTTTCTGATGGATTTCCTGTCGTGGTGGAATATTGCCTTCTGATCGGCACTGCTGTCGAGTAAAAGAACCGGTATTTTAGAGTGCAGAGTCTCTTTGTCACCGTACACGCTCATGGACAGCTCAGCCGTGCCGGCTGTATATAAATCCGCTGGTATGGCTATGACTGCAAAATAGGCGCCGTTTGAATCCGGCAGTGCATAATCATGAATGTTTGCAGAGCCGTGCGCAGAGAGCGATATACTGAACCTGTGTTTGCATTTTACAAGCAGTATGTGGCCGGGCGGAAGCATGACAACACGTCTGGTGTCGCGCGGCCACTCCCATGTAATCACTGTATGATATGAGTCGCTGTCAGTGCCTGCAAGTTCAGCGCAATATCCAGCCGGGTCAGTCTGAAGTCTTTTTGCAGCCTCGTCGAAAGAGTTCTCACCGTGATTGGATTCCTGTGGGTGGAAAACAGCATGTAGCTGTGCCGCCTTGGCCTTTAACATCTGCTTTGAGTTGCGCTCCGGGCTGATTTGCTGAGATGCGATGATCCTGCTGATCATTTCGAGGTATGCGTTGTTGCCGCTGAGGCATAACGCCTGGGCTGGTGCTAGTTTCAGTCTTGAGGTGCCGTTGGCCTCGGTCAGCTTTATGGTGTGTCTGCTGAGCAGATCGATCGGGTATTGGCCGGTGCCGCATGAATATTCAGATGTCCGCCATGTTACTTCAGACTCTTGCCCGTCATTGAGATTAATCAGACAAAGCAACGAAGAGCCGGTTGCTTCAGCCATTCTGAGTACTGCTATTGCGTTGTCGCTGCTAGTGTGTATCAGTCTGCATTCGGCCCCGTGGTGGAAAGCGGGATGAGTCTCAAGCAGGGCGTTGAGCCTTGGAAGGAAGCCTGTCATGTTGGATTCTGAGCCCCATTTGAGGGACGTTGCGTTGTGTACGTCTATCTTCTCGTCGGCAAACCATTCCGTGCCGCAGGTAATACCAAAGCCTCCGCTTGGCGATACCAGTCCGCAAAGAGCGGTCCGCATCAGCGCGTAAGCCGGCGATCGTGCGGCCAGCCTGTTGTTGTCGTGCGTCTCTGCAAAGTCGATCTGCAGTCCCTTTGTTCTCGATCTGCTGAAGCTGTGCGGCAGGTAGGAATCCAAATGGCCGCGATCATAGTTTTGAAAGAGCTCGCTGTATGACCAGTCCAGGTTTGCTCTTGTGAGGAGAGTCTCGGTGACCTGTATCCCTCCTCCCAGGCCCTCCAGCAGAAAGATAGTATCCGGAAATTCCTGGCGGACTTTCGCGGCTATATAACGCCATACCTCTTCGGGTATCATATAACCGGCGTCGCATCTGAAGCCATCGACTCCTTTGCGGCACCAGAACAGGAATACATCGGCGATATATTGCCATAATTCGATGTTCCGGTATTCAAGTCTGGAAAGATCTGCCCATGTCACTCCCCATGCGCCGGGTGACTCGAATTCGCGGTCCTTTGCTCTGCAGTACCATCCGGGATGCTGTATCTGAAGTGCGGAGCCCCAGCCCGTATGATTTATAGGTATGTCGAGATGGATCTTTGCGTTACGGCGGTGGATTTCGTCGACTAGCTCCTCGAACTGCTCCATTGGCGTGGTCTTGCGGTCGAATTCTGCATAGATAGGGTCAACATCCATAAAGTCCAGAACGGCGTAGGGACTGCCGAATCGGCCCATCCGTGCGTATGTAGTCGGGGCAGGATGGATAGGCAGGAGCTTGATGATCCTGAAGCGCATTTTGTTTATAATCAGGTCCAGTTCCTTTATAAGGTCCCTGAAAGTCCCGGAGCCGGCGATGACTGTATAGCCTTCGCTGTCTAGCCGTGATACTGCCGCGGCTGTATCTGCGCTCGGGCTCAATTTGTTCTTGTTCTGTCCGAACAGTCTGACGAATGTCGAATAGACCGTGTTGGCGCAAGCTGTGTCGGCGGGCTCGACTTTTATGCATACATTGCCGCCGTCAGGCCATACGACATGCTTGGAGCCTGCGGGGATGAAGAGTGTCTTTGCCTCGAACCAGTTGATCTCCGTCAGGGGCAGACGTGTGCAGTACTCACCGTTTGTAATTCGATCCATTTTGATGTCACGCCAGTCCCGTGCCAGCATAGGCTCTCCGTTTTCCACATGGCGGATGATTTCTTGGTTTCTTATCGCCGCATGGCCGATGTTGGTCCTGAGGAATGCTTCGCCAGCCATGTGTGGATCCACTGTGACGCGGAATTCTACTACATCGCCCGCCAGCCGAATCAGCTCGCTGCCGGGTCTAGGTATTTGCCTGATGTTTGTCATCTGAATAGCTGAAAAATATCAAAGGATGTATAAAAAAGCAAACAAAGTAGTGCTGCTTGTTTTTTTATGGTAGGGCGAAGCCTCCGGCTGAGCCGCCGCAGGGTGTTGAGCCTAACCGAAGACGAACCCTTGTCGCACGGCGGAGATGCGCTTATTTGCCAAGTGTTTCTTTTGGTATCAGTTTGAGGATGACGGTGCGATTCTTCTTCTGGGTTTCCACATCTTTACCGGGATGGGGCGGATTTTTTTCTGCGGCTGAGATCGGCCTTAAAAAATCAGGAGGTAATCCATTCGCTCTGAATAAGTCGCATATTGCGTTGGCACGAGCCATTCCAAGGTCATAATTGTTCATGGCGCTTTTGGAGCTGACCGGCAGTTGGTCGGTATGGCCTTCGATGTAGAGCAAATGGGTGGGGGCGAAGACCTTTACCTTGTCTGCGATCTGTACAAGCAGTGCACTCGCTTCAGGGGCTAGGTTCGTGTATGTGTTGAAGAGCCCGAAGTCGAATACGATGTTGAAGGTCTTTCCATCATTGGTTGTGCGAGTCCTGCTGGTCTTTATGTCAGACGGCGAAGGGATTGCTGGCGGCGGAGTGTGAACTACCGGTATCATGGCCTGTGGTGCGGCTGGGGCAGGCTGGCGGTCTCTGCTGCCGATCCAATAGCCTGGCCCGGCTGCTGCCAATATTATAAATATAACTACGAGCGCGCCTTTTGCGGTAGCAATGGCTGCGAATATGGAGGGCGTTGCGGCGCCATTTACCAATACAGATGCTTTCAATCCTGCGCCCTCCAGCTTTCGCTGAAGCTCGCCGATCTGCGATGTCATAGCATTCTTTTCGTTGTCTCTGTTGGTGATGGTGTCGGAGAGTTTTTTCTGGAGTTCATGGACGCTTGCTTGAGCATTCTTGCGTTCAGTTGTGGCATTGGTGAGTTCTTTCTGTATGGCTTCGAGTTGACGTTTTCTGTCAATCTCATCAATCGGCGCAGAGGGCTGTCTGGTTTCCAGTCTAGCCGATCGTGCATCTTCAAGAGCCGACTCAAGATTCCTGGAAAGGGCAAGGTTGTTCTTTTCCTGCTCCGCTTTGACCAAGTTTGCCTCATGTAATTCCTTCAGTGTGCTCTCGTGCAATGTTTTTATGTCGTTTTCGGCCGCAGCGATCGCCTTTAGCTCGGCCATGAGGCCGGCCTTCTCTTCTTCAGCCTGTTCGACTCTCTTTGTCGAATGTTCGATCTGTCTTTCCAGTGCGTCATTCTTTGTGATTGCATCATGCAACGACTGATCCATGTCGCGTATTCGGGATGATGCTTCCTGTTCCTTGAGGTTGGACTGTTCGGTGAGCGCGTTCAGCTGTTTGAGTCGCTCAGCTGCTTTCTGCTCGGATTTGGCGAAAGCCTCTCTGGCGGCCTGAAGGTCTGCTTTGAGTCCAACAACGTCCCTGTTCTTTGTCTTTTCGGCTGAAGCAAGAAGAGTTCTTACGCCGGCAAGCTCGCGTCTTAATGTGTCGGCATCGTTTTCGCCAATCTTAATTTTTTGCTCCAGGCTGATTGCCTGCTTCTCAAGGTTTTCCTTCGCCTCGGCAAAACGCTGTTCCTGATCCTGCATTGCCAGTGATTTACGTTCCAGTAGGTCTTTGTGCGCGAGCGTTTCCTGTTTGGCTATCTCAATGTTCTTGCGCATGACGGCCAGCTCTGATTCGAGCTTGCTCACTGCTTTCCGGAATGAGTCCTGCTTTTCTTTCTCAGCCTGCAGTTCCAGCTTGAATGTATCTTCGCCTTTTAGCCTCTCAGCGGTTTGCGCGGCCATTACCCCTTTTTCCCGGGCTTCCTGTTCAGCGGCGGAGAGTTTACGCTGTGTCGTCTCAATCGAGTCCTGCAGTCTGGATATCGATGTCTCGTAGGAGGCTTTCTGTGTTTCAAGTTTCTTGCGCTCATCATCAAGTTGTTTGGCAAGGGATGTCTCCTTGTCAGATGCCTGCTTAAGTAGCATGTCGCGGGCGCGCTGTTCCTCTGTCAATTTCTTTTTAGTTTCTGCCAGTTCGGCTGATGCCGATTCAATGCGTTTTGTGAGCTGGTCTGAAGTCTCTCTGGTCTTGGTCTCCGCAGATTCCTTCGACCTTGATAATTGTTCGACGGTCAGACTCTTTGCCGAGAGGTCTTTCTGCAGTTCCTGAAGTTTTTGTTTCGCCGATGCCAGTGCTGCCTCATGCTCTGCTGTCTTCATGCTGAACATGGAGGATTCCTTGTCCAATGTGGTCTTAAGCTCGGCAGATCTGGCTTTCTCGGATTCTAGCGCGACTGTTCGCTTTTCGAGATTTTCCGCGGTTTCTTTAAGATCGCGCTGGGTTTCCATCAGCATCTCTGTGCCCTGTCCTGCCTGATTGCGAAGATTGGTGAGCTGAGATTCAAGGGATATGGCTCTTGCTTCAGCGCGGGCGGATGCTTCCTTCTGCGACATCAGCTCCTTACGCGTTTTGTCAAGATTGGTGAATACCTCGTGAGACTCCTTCTTGAGGCTGTCTATCTGTCGCTGAACCTCTTCGTCATGTTTCTGTGCTTCTTTTGCGGAGGCTTCGGCGTTTTTCTTTGATTTCGTCAGTTCCTGTTCCAGTCTGGTGACAGTTGCTTTTGCGACGCCCAGCTCTTTTGTCAGAGAGGCCTCTTTGTCAGAAATCGATTTTTCGAGATTAACCTGGAGAGACTTCTGTGATGCAGCTTCCTTCCTTGTGGCGTCCAGCTCTGTTTCTTTCTCGGAAAGGGTGAGTCTGGCGTTATCCAGCAGGGCCCGTAATTCTTCGTTGCCGGCGGAATACTGGTCTGTACGGGATTGGGCTTTTTTGAGTTCGGCCTGGATGTCCGAGATCTCCTTGTTGGCGGTGGCTTCCTTGCTGGCAGCAACTTTCTCCATCGTGACGATGGCATTGCGTGTCTTCTCGAGATCCTGCTTGAGCGCAGTGATATCTTTCTTGCTTTGCTGGTCCAGTTCGTCTTTGTGCTGTTTGAGGGTATTCAGCTGGGTAGTGTAATGGCTTTGCTCCTCCGCAAATCTAGCCGCCAGCTCATCGTTGATGCGCTGGCTTTCGTTGATCCTTCTGGCTTGTTCCGATATGCCGTTTTTGAGTTCCTTGATATCCTTGTGCAGTTTGTCGTGTTCGACTGATGCTCGTTCAAGCTGTAATATGAGGGCCGATTCTTTCTCTCCGGCCTTCCTCTGTATTGTGTCAGATTCTTCTTTAGAAGCTGAGAGTTCACTGCAAACTTTCTGGAACTGACCGGTAATATCGGTCAGTTCTCTATGTGCATCATCAAGCGTCTTCTTGTGAAGACTTGCTTCGTTCTCCGAAGACTTCTGCAGGGCTATAAGCTTGTTACGGTAAGTTGAAAGCTCAGCTGCCAGTTTTTCCGCCTCACTGCGTTCTGATTCGACTGTTTTAGTGCCGGAGTCTCTGAGTTGTCGTATTGCGGCGGCGTGTTCTTCTTTCAGCAGTTTAAGGTCATTGTCGGCTTTCTCTGCTGATCTGGCTAAGTCTGACTTCAGCCTGGATGTCTCCTTTTCGTGGTCGGCTTTGATGGTGGCAAGCGAATGCTGAAGTGCATTCATCTCGCTGCGGAGTTCTTTTTCTGCTGTCAAAGACTGGTCTGATAATTCCCTGGCCTGTTGACTGGCACTTGCCAGTTCGGCTTCGGTGGCGTCTGACTTTCTTTTTATTTTCTCCGCGTCTTCTTTCGTTTTCTGCAAAGACTCCTTGAGTCTCTGCTCTTTTGCTTTGGATTCCAGAGCGGCCATCTGCAGTTCGTGGTGTGCGGCTTCGACGTTGCGTCTTTCGTTTTTCAGCTCAGTCTCGGTGGAGAGCAGTTTTTGTGTGATCTCTGTGATTGCTTTTCCGTATTCGGTTCTCTCATGTTCCCGGAGGTTTTTCTCCTCCTCGCAGAGTTTCTGCCATTTGTCATCTTTGCTGTCTGTTGCGTGGTGCGGCAGATCCGGCAAATGTGTGGCCTTGAATATGTCGTGGACATTGATTCTCTTGCCGGTGCTCCTGTTGGTCAGCGTGGCGTCAGACGGGATGGTTCCTGCGGTGCAGAGATTGGGGACTGCCAGTACGTTGAACGGACCATATTTAGTCCCATTGGGCAAGTCCGCATACCATTCCATTTTGAGCTCCGGCATGGATTCAGCTGGTTTCCATTCCTGCCGGTCGCTGGATATGTCATTGCCTGGGGCGATGCGGCTCTGAGCCGCCCACTCGCAGAGGGTCGTGGTGTCGACCGGTCCGAAGACAGAGCCGTCAGAGATCCGGAGAAACCAGGTCTGTTTCTGCCGAGACACCTGCTGAAGATTATTGTGAACAACAGACATACAAAACACCCTTTTGTCGGCTTAAGTAAACCATTCTCAAATGTGTAATTCAAGGATGAAAGGGTTGCGTGCCTTTAGGCGCGGTCAGGGCTTACTCGCTCAAGTTTTCTTCGGCCATGGCTTTTTTAAAGCACTCCGGACAGTACCCATGGGAGAATGTCGTTTTTGTGTTGGTCGCGATATAGTAGTCCAGTCGAGTCCATTCGTCCTTATCGTTTTTGACCTTCTGGCACTGAGCGCATATACTGAGCAAGCTTCTCAAGCGGTTGAGTTCTACATGGGTGCGGACTCGTGCGCGAAGTTCTGCCGCCTTGAAGGGTTTCGAAACATAATCGACTCCGCCTGCCTCGAACCCTTTTATGATATCATCAATATCGGAGCGGGCTGTGAGGAATATAACCGGTATGGCTTTTGTTGCCATGTTGCGCTTCAGCTGGCGGCAGGTTTCGTAGCCGTCAATGCCTGGCATCATCACATCAAGCAGGATGAGGTTGGGGTGTGTCTCGGATGCCAGAGCGAGAGCTTGTTCGCCATCTGAAGCCAATGCAAGTTCATAGCTGTCGACAAGGTGCTGGGCAAGCACTTGGAGGTTCTCGGCGACATCATCTACCAGAAGTAGCAGAGGTTTCCTGGTTTCGTTTACGGCTTTATTTTTCATTATTGTTTACTCCTTATTGGATAGCTGACGGCAGATTTGCAGGAGAACCTGTTTTATAAGGGTTATGTCCAGCCTTTCTGCAGATTGGGACAGTTTTTGAGCTATGCCAGCCAGTCCGGGTATGTCCTGCTGTTTTGCGGTAGCTGTCATTTTTTGTATCAGAGCGTGGATTCTGCTGACGACTATTCCGTTCATGAGGCTTTCTGCCTCATTCAGCAGTTCTGTTCGGACGTTATCAGGGATGCTGGCGATGTCGATGATTTCGGAAGGAAGGGCATTGCTCGCAGCCGGATCAGCGCCTGAACCGTCTTGGCGTGCTCCTCCGCCAATTACCCGGTCAATCTCTCGCAGTAGCGCAGAAGTTGCCAGTGGCTTGACAAGGTATCTTGCGAATCCGGCCTGTACCACCGCAGGGGAGTCGATCTTGTGTGTTGAGGCTGTTAATGCGATGACAGGGATCGATCTGGTCTCTTCTTTCTTTTTCAGCAGGGCGGTTGCCTGAAAGCCGCTCATTCCGGGCATGCGTATATCCATGATGACAAGATCAGGCCTCGTCTCATTTGCCAGATTTACGGCTGCCTGGCCGTCGCGTGCCTCAATTACATTAAGTCCGCAATTTTCCAGGACAGCGCGAAGCATTACCAGATTTGATTCTGTGTCATCAACTATGAGCACACGCTGACCGCTGAACTTAAGTAGCGGCAAGTCATGTTTTTCATCCCGTATGATACCGCCCGACGTCGAGCTTTTGGTCGTGATGCTGACATCTGGAATGATCACGGTGAATGTGCTTCCCTTTCCGTGTATGCTTTTAAGTGTTACTGTCCCGTTCATAAGTTCCAGAAGCCTGCGGCTGATCGTCAGGCCAAGGCCAGTGCCGCCATATTTAAGTGCGCTTTGTTCACTCTGCTGGTGGAATGCCCCGAAAATGTGTTCCTGTTCGTCTTCTGGTATTCCGATGCCGGTATCCTCCACGGCGATCTGCAGATCCAGTCTGCTCCGTTGAGTGTTTGTGAAGGTCTTTGAAGCTGTCACGCGGACAGATCCGTGCTCGGTGAACTTCAGTGCGTTGCCGATTATGTTGACAAGCACCTGCCTGACTCGGATTTCGTCAAGCAGCAGGTCTGTCGGGATTTCGGGATCGATTGTCGTGACGAATTTGATTCCTTTCTGGCTGATGCGCGGGGCAAATATCATGCCCAGTTCTTCTATGAGCAGTCGCAGGTCGACGGGCGCAACTTGCAGTTCCATGCGACCTGCTTCGATCTTTGAAAGGTCAAGGAGGTCGTTCAGCAATCTGAGAAGGCTTCTGCCGGCCGTTTTAATCGGGTCGACATAGGTGCGTTGTTTTTCATCCAGTTTCATGGCGGAGAGGAGTTCGCCAAAGCCTATTATGGCATTTAAAGGGGTACGGATCTCATGGCTTATGTTTGCGAGGAAAACGCTCTTGGCGTTGTTTGCCGCTTCCGCTGCTTCTTTGCTTTCGCGCAGAGAGGCTTCCATGCGTTTGCGCTCGCTGATGTCAAGTGCCACAGTGGCAAGGTATAGAGGATCTCCAGTAACGGGATCATTAATAAGGAAAATCATTGCATGAACATCGATTACTTTGCCCGTTCTGATGTGGCAATACTGAAGGTCGCCCTTCCAGTTGCCGGTGCGCATTATTTCGGGAATTATATCGGCCTTAACCCGCGCTCTGCAGGCAGGGGCGATGATATCGTCGGCGATGTGCTGTTCGGTTTCATTCTGCATGATTCCGACCATCCTGCTGCCGGCATCATTAATGAATATCATCTTCCCGTTTACGTCGGACAGGTTAATGAGTTCGCTGGAGTTCTGCACGACCAGCGCCAGTTTCTGTAGTTCCATTTCGGTACGTTTTCGCTCTGTAATGTCTCTGGCGGCGGCATATATGAGTTTGCCGGCAGGCGCTGCGCGCCACTCGATCCAGCGATAAGTGCTGTCTTTGCATTGGTACCTGTTTGTAAAGCCAATGACTTCTTTCTGCGAGGCCAGTGTTTTCATCGTTGCCAGGGTTGCTTCGATATCGCATGGGTGCACAAATTCCATAAACTTTTTTGCCATCAACTCTTCGCGAGTAAAACCCAGAGTTCGCTCCCATGCCCGGTTAAGCATCCTGAAATGGCCATCGCTATCTGCAATGCACAGGAGGTCCAGGGCGATATTAAAGAATTGGTCCAGTTCTGCGGTCTTTGTCTGAAGTGCATTTTCTGCCCGCTTCCGGTCTGTGATCTTCCAGACTCCGTCCATAAGCAGTGTGAGTTGATCGATATCGTCCTGTACGTAATCGGTTAATTTGTTTGCGACGCCCACGACTGCGACAATTCTACCATCATTCATTACGGGGATTGTAAGGAAGCGGTTGAGTGCGACATGTCCTTCGGGGTAGCCCTTTTTATGAGGATCCGGCGCTGCGAAATCGTTAATTACAATTGGTTTACGCTGGCGTACTGCTTCGCCCCAAACTCCAGTCTTATCCAGCTGGTATACTGTTTCCGGCGCATTGATGGAGCATTCCTTCATGACGTTCTTTGACCATGTGTTTAGGATGAACTCTTTTCGGACTTCATTGTAATGGTATATGTACCCAAGCTTACTGGCGGTCAGTTCTATTGCCTCGTTCAGGGCGAAATCGAGAAATTCCTGGATGTTGGTGGCTGGATGCTGTGCTATACGCAGGAGACATTTCAGGCGATTCTCGCTTGTTTTGCTCATTAATTCTGCCATCTTCAGGTTCTTATCCTCAGCAAGTATGCGATTAGCCATTTCGTTCTGGAGGCTTTTGTATGCATCGCTAAGCTCGCCAGTGCGGAGAGCGACTAGTTTGGTCAGTAGTTTTTGTGCGCGTAATCGGCGGATCAGCTCCCATAAAAGAATGAGTGTTATCAAAGCAAAAATAAACGGTGATAGTTTATGAATGGCAGCAGATAAAGTGATTCTGCCGTAATTCTCATAGGGCGGCAGGCCGAGCTCGCGCAGGCAGTTGTGCACTTCCTGATAGTTTTCCGGAGTCATCCAGCCTGTCGCGCCAGCAGTAATCATCGCTTTTGAGTCAGATGGCATGGTAAACAAAGCTATGGCTACCTGCTTGGCCAGATCCCTGGATATGTTATGCCCCGCAGCCATAGGCCATTCAGGGTATGCACGTGTGCTTACGGGGTAGCTATGTTTAACCTGTTTGCTTTCGCTTTGCGGTTGAGGAAGAATGCGTAATGTCTCGCGGCGTATTTCTCCCTCCATGATCATATTCTCGATGGAATCGGCTCGGACAAATCCTGCGTCAACCTGTCCGCTGAGTACGGCCCTTATCACGGCATTCTGAGTGCCGAGAAACGATATTGCCTTCGCGTCATGTTCGATGTGAATGCCGATCTGGCGAAGTTCGCGCGCCTGCATCACATAGCCGCCGAAGCCGGTTCTCTCAATAGCAGCAATGGTATGGCCTTTGACATCCCTCAGGGTCTGCATCGTTGTGTTGCTGGCGAGGCAGAAAACTGCTCCATGGTATTCGCTGGAAGCCAACGCGCCTTTGTTCATGATCAGTGTGGCGATACGGTGAAATCCATAATTGTACTCTAAGTCGGCATATATCGCCGGACTTACTAGAACAAAATCCAATTCTTCGTTTTTGGCGCGATTCTTGATTTCGGCATGGTTGCATGGCACCAGCTCAAACTTATACGCCGGTATCTTTTCTTGAAGTTCAGCCATCGTGTGGGACCATTCGGAAATACATTTGTCTTTGCCTTTGTGTGCAAGTATTCCGATGTGGATGACCGGCGTGTTTGTTTCGGCCGAACATGGCAGGGGGCATGCCAAGCCGATAAGTATAAGTACAGTATAGCAGGCTTTAATAATGATATTCATTTTAGGTGCAAGCGAGTATAGCTTATATTAAGAAGAATGCATCAGCAAAATCAGGTTTTTGTCAGGATTTCTGCTATCTTTTCTTTCATTAACTTTACCGCCGGTGCGGATTGGCGCAGGACTTTGGCTGCTTTTGCGAAATGGAGCATTGGTACGTCGATTATCTCAGGGTGTACGTATATATCAGGCCTTCGGTGTTTCATCTTTTCAAGTAAAGTCGCCTCTTGCATGAGTTGAATCGAGCCCAGGACCGAATCCATAATGTTTGGTATGTCGGTCTTGCCAGGAGCATGCATAGCTGCGACGTTCACTGCGATGGATATATCGCACCTGTCGATGATATGTTCATATGGAACGAGATCGACAAGTCCGCCGTCCAGAAGAATGCGGTCATCTATTTTTACAGGGGCAAAAACGCCTGGTATAGCAATGCTTGCCTTAAGCGCAGGGAGTAGCTCGCCTGTTTGCAGAATTACCTCGTCTCCTCTCCAATAGTCAGTGGCGATGACTATCAGGGGGATTCCAAGCTCTTCAAAGGTTCTTTTATGGATGGATGCGAGGAGAAAATTCAGGAATAAATCGGGTTTGAGCGTTGTGCCGCCCGGCACTCGCTCGAAAGCCACAGTCTTGGCGACTTTCAGGAGATCCGCACGCTTGTTG
>CAMCYG010000033.1 GCA_945883775.1 Victivallis vadensis | reverse complement strand
GTCCTGGCCTACGGCCAGATATTAAAGAAAGCTGTCCTTTCGATCCCGCGACTGGGACCGCTAAATATTCATGCATCGTTGCTGCCGAAATATAGAGGCGCCGCGCCGATTCAATGGGCTATTGCCAATGGTGAAAAAGTCACCGGTGTCACAGCTATGCTTATGAATGAGAAGATGGATGCTGGGGATATACTTGCCATGAAGGAGGTAGCTATCGCTGATGATGATGACTGCCTTTCGCTGAGCGCGAAACTGGAGGCGGCCGGCTGTGAGGTCATTAAAGATGTTGTGTCGGCTCTGGCAAGCGGTACGGTTACGGGACAGAGGCAGATTGAGTCTGATGCGACCTATGCAGCGAAGCTCAAGAAGGAAGACGGCTTGATTGATTGGAACTGGCCTGCTGAGAAAATATGTAACCGGGTTAGGGCATTCAATCCCTGGCCAAGTTGCTATTGCATTACGCATATTCACGGTGTTAAGATTCTCAAAGTGCACAAGGCTGTACGATGTGAAGGTAACGGCAAACCAGGCCAGGTCATAGGGGCGTCAGGCGAGGGGCTTATTGTTGCTGCAGGTCAGCACGCTGTTGGTATGATTGAAGTGCAGGAAGAAGGCCGGAAACGCATGTCAGGCGCCGATTGGGCCATCGGAAGCAGGCTAAAGCCTGGAATGATGATAGCAGGTTGATATGAAATCAAAAGTAACAGTAGAACTTGACGATCGCTCATATGATATCAGTGTCATAACCGGTGTCGAAGTGTCGCACTTTGAGGCTGTAATAGAGAAGGGCAGGATGGTGCTTATTCTGTCGGACTCAAATGTGGATCCATTATACGGCGACAAGGTAGAGAAGATGATAAAAGAGTGCGGCTCAAAGACCGTCAGGATGGTGGTGCCGGCCGGCGAGAAATCTAAGTGTCTTGCTACCGCCGAAAAAGTCTATGAAAAGTGTGTAAGCTCCGGACTTGACCGCAAGTCTTATATCGTAGCGCTAGGTGGAGGGATGATCGGCGATCTGGCGGGATTCATTTCTGCGACTTTCCTGCGTGGCATAAGATTCATTCAGGTTCCGACTACTCTTTTGGCCATGGTCGACAGCTCTGTCGGAGGTAAGACAGGCGTCAATCTGGCTTCAGGCAAGAATATGGTAGGTGTATTCCATCAGCCTTCTGCAGTGCTGACGGATCTATCCATGCTAACAACGCTTGCGAACCGGGAATATATCTCGGGAATGGCTGAAGTGGTAAAATACGGGATCATATGGGACTCAACGCTGTTTAGGAAGATAGAGGATAACGTCGATGCTATTCTTAAGCGCGAAACCGGCCTGCTTGCAGAGATTATCGCACGATGTTGCGAAATAAAGGCCGAGGTTGTTGCTGTGGACGAGCGTGAGGCAGGGGTCAGGGCTATTCTTAATCTTGGCCATACTTTCGGGCATGCGTTGGAGCAGTTGACCGGCTATTCCGCTCTTTTGCATGGAGAAGCCATCTCCATAGGGATGGTCTTTGCTGTCCGTCTATCCGTGCTGGAGAAGGGGTTCAAGGATTCAGATGCGGCCAGGGTAGAGGCTTTGCTTTCCAAACTCGGACTGCCGACGGGGATGAGTGCTGTGAAGCAAAAGTATTCGCTGGCCCAGATCGGGACGGCAATGGAAGCGGACAAGAAATCAGTTAATAAGATTCCCAAGTTTGTCCTTGTTCATTCAATCGGAGAAGCGCTATTTGGTTGTGATGTTAAATTGGATGATCTTAAGACGGCATATGGACTGATAGGCGGAGGATCTAAATAATGGCGGCTGTCAATGAGCTTATTGTCAGGGAGTACTTTGAGATGCTGGGTTACCTTGTGTCGCAGCCGAGGAAATCGGCTACATCCGGGAAATCCAGAATGCCTGGCGAGGACATCGATCTTCTTATTTCCAATCCAAGGGTTAAGGAGGACTTGATCCCTGAGCATGTCATCTGGACCTCGGATGACTTCAGCGGAGTGGCAAGAGCCGTGGTAGGAGTACGCGGTTGGCATACGGACAGATTCTACATGTCGACCTTTGAGAAGACCCCTGAGATATTCCGGTTTGCTGACTCCGAATCAATACGGTTTGCGTCAAAGTTCTTTGGTTCGGACGCGATAGCCAGAATATTGTGTCTCCCTAGACTGCCTGCAAGTGGCGAGCTTAAGGATAAAACGATAGCAGCGCTTAGGGCCCGCGGTATACACGGAGTTATATCTTTCGAGACGATACTTTCGGATCTGGTATCGGGAATAGATGTTCGGAAGAACTATGAGCGGTCTGATCTTCTGCAAGTCATGCGAATATTGAAGAACTACCAGTTTCTGAGCAATGGGCAGATGGATCTGTTCTCTTCGCGCCGCCGAAAAGCCAACTAAGATACCGGCCCGAATTCTATTCACATCTCATTGGCGATTGTCGTACGGTTGGCTTCTTGGAAATACTCATGTCGATTTGCATTGGGCGGTAACATAGTGTACTGATATGCGTCGCCGTCTAAAACAAAATGGCCGTAGTGAGTTTATCACTACGGCCATCTCGTTGACTTTAAGTCGTTTACTTTTTGAGCAGCGAATCCTTCGCGGCTTTAGCAATGCGGAACTTCAGCACTGTCTTGGCCGGAATCTTGATCGTTGCGCCGGTCGCAGGGTTACGTCCCATACGGGCTTTCCTGTTGACCTTTATCAACTTACCAAGTCCAGGAATAACAAATCCGTCCTTGGCTCCCTTGTAAGCCATGGCCACAAGCGTATCAATCGCCAAGTTAGCCTGCTTCTTCGTGATCTCCGCGCCCTCTGCAATTCCTGCAACAATCTGACTCTTCGTTAATCTTGCCATAATCATGTCCTTTCGTTAATAGTTGAAATAGTAGGATATTCTTTTTTGGAATGCAATGGGAAATGAAAGGATTCTTAATGATTTGGCACTTATATATAGTTCGTGCCTGCAACGGAGCTTTGTACGCCGGCATTACCACGAATGTCAGGCGACGCTATCAGGAGCATCTGAGTGGCAGTCGTAAGGCCGCAAAATTTTTGCGTGCTAACCCGCCAAAGGCTCTTGTGTTTAAGCGGCGTATCGGTTCATGCTCGCTGGCATTAAAGGTTGAGTACCGGTTCAAGCGACTTCCCAAGCGTGACAAGGAATCAATCGTTAATGTTGGGCGACTGCGCTTTGACCGGGAGTCAGGAAGAATTATAAGAAATGCGCCATTCGGGACATAAAAAGAATTTTTATGCGAGAAACTCAAAGTCTTGCAAACGTTCGCGATACATCTTAACTTAACAATTTCCCGTATGACTATGCCTGAACGAAAACTTTTAAGCGGCAATGAAGCCGTCGCACTAGGCGCGCTGCATTCAGGATGTGTACGCTGCACCGGATATCCCGGAACTCCTTCGAGCGAAGTGTTAGAAACCTTCAATACCCTTGGCGGGCAGGCAGAATGGTCGCCGAATGAGAAGGTGGCCGCGGAGGTTGCCCTCGGTGTTGCCTTTGCAGGTGCGTACGCCATGGTAACAATGAAACACGTAGGACTGAACGTTGCTGCCGATGTCCTTTTTACCTGTGCATACAGCGGCGTACAGGGTGCACTAGTCTTTGTGGTGGCCGATGACCCTGGTTTGGCCTCCAGCCAAGATGAGCAGGATACACGCCGCTATGGTATCGCCGCCGGCGTTCCGGTGATAGAACCTGCTGATTCTCAGGAATGCTACGATTATGTCAGGCTGGCTTTCATGATGTCTTCACGTTGGAAAACTCCGGTTATCCTCCGCATGACTACCCGCATCTCTCACACCACTGGAATTGTTCAGTCCTCGGATAAAATTGAAGCACCTGTCCGTCCTCATTTCATACGTGACATACCCGGCCGTGTGATGATCCCCGGTCATGCGCGAATCAAACACAAGGACTTGCGTGCGCGGTTAACAGAAATTCAGGCGTGGTGCGAAAAGGAAGGCCCTAATACTATTCTTCCCGGCACATCAGGTATTGGAATAGTGTCGTGTGGCGTTGCAGGCATGCATGCCCGCGAAGCGTGCCCGGAAGCATCAATACTGAAGCTTGGCCTCACCTATCCCATGCCCACAAAGCTGATCCTTGGATTCCTCAAGGATAAAACGCAACGCTTCGTTATAGAGGAAAATGATCCGTTCCTTGTTGAGCAGATCCGTGCCGCCGGAGGAGACGTTCCATGGAATCCCGAAATTTATCGCATGGGTGAGTTAACCGTGGATCGTGTACGCCGGATTCTTAAGGGCGACAACAATCCCGAACCGCCGCCTCCGAAAGTGCGACCGCCCCAATTGTGTCAAGCCTGTCCGCATGGCTTTGTCTTTGAAATCCTCAAGAAGCACAACTGCATTGTCGCCGGTGACATCGGCTGTTATACGCTTGCCGCGTTACCGCCGCTTTCAGCCATGGATTCCCAGATCTGCATGGGCGCCAGCATCGGCGTAGGACTCGGTTTGCGTCATGTCCTGCCTGCGGACGAGGCACGTCGCGTGGTCAGTGTGATAGGCGACAGCACATTCATGCATAGCGGGTTGACCGGTGTGGCGGAAATGGTCTACAACCCGCCGGCCACCGGTCATGTGCTCATCGTCCTCGACAACCTCACCACGGCCATGACAGGTCTCCAGGAACATCCTTCCACAGGCCGCCGATTGAACCGTGAACCAGCCACCCGCATCATGATAGAAGATGTGGTCCTGGCAATGGGTGTAAAGAATGTTCTGGTTCTGGATCAGGTCCGACAGGGCGACGAGTTCGAGGCCGCACTGCTATCGGCTTTGAAGTCCAATGAACTGACTGTAATAATTGGGCGACGTCCATGCCTTCTTGTGGCAAATCGAATCCTATCCTATGAGAAGAAGCACTCATGAAATCCGGCAAGACTATTAACATTCGTATCATTGGGCTGGGTGGTATGGGAATCCTGAAAAGCTCTCATATTCTTTCTGAAATTCTTTTTCGTGCCGGCTTTGATGTAAAGAGAGCAGAGGTCCACGGCATGAGCCAGCGCGGCGGCTCGGTCACCAGCGATATCCGTTTCGGCAAAAAGATTTTCAGCCCGATGATCCCTGATGGCGAGGTAGACTTCCTCCTCGTCATCGCACCTGGTGAGCTCGATATGCAATGCACAAATCTGCGCCCAGGCGGGATGCTGATAAATGCCCAGTCCTTCGACAACGTCATTCTTTCTGATCGGAGAAGCCTGAATGTCGCCATGCTCGGTATTCTTAGCCGTAATCTCAATATCCCGGAGATAGCCTGGAATCAGGCAATCAAGGACCTCTTTCCGGCAAAGCTACATGATGTTAATCTTGAGGCATTTAAAATCGGCCGCAATCTGGATGCTTGACCCATGTATATTGATACAACATTTACTGATTGCTACCCATATGTGCAAATGGCAAGTGCGACTCATCTGAATAATCTGGAATTATATGAAAGACGGTTCCTGTCTCCGGTTCTGTCATCAATCTCAGAGATCCCAATCAATGAATAAACCCTATACTAAAGGTCGACCCTTTCAGCTCGATCTTGTTCTGGTCTTTGTCAGCTTGGTGATTGTTTCTGTTGTCGCCGTTGCTGCTTACGCGTATTACTCTAATTGCGAGGTAACTCTGGATGTAAGCCGCGATCTGGTGAGCCAGACTGCCGATACTGTAATATCCGAGACGGTACAGTATCTATCCTCAGCAGTACGATCCACCGAAGCGATAGCTGACGCGCTGAATAGTTTGGACATGACCTTGGCCGACACCAGAGATGGGAACAAGTCCATCGAACTGCTGCTCCACGCACTTATGAAAAGCCATCCTAGTTTGGCAATGCTTTATGTGGGGGACAAGGATGGACGTTTCTTTGAAATCTCACGTAGCAACGATCAAATATTGCTTCGATTGATTTCGAAAGGTCTGGACGGACGCGTAGAACAGTACTTCGGTTGTACGAACACTATGAGCGCGGTCTATGACCCGCGTACGCGTCCATGGTACACCGGGGCAGCCGAAAGCCGAAAGCGTTACTGGACTCCACCCTATATCTTCGAATCCACCGGTGAGATTGGAGTAACAGCATCCTTTCCCGTTTTTGCCTCCGATGGTTCGATACGCGCTGTGGTCGGCGCCGACATAACCCTCCAGGCGCTCTCGCTTTTCCTGAAGAAGGTGCGGGTCGGCGAACATGGGCTGGCCTTTATTGTCGACCGGAATATTAAGCTCGTAGCATATCCTGACGTCAGCAAGGTAGTGCGGCACAGTTCTAAAGGGCTCGAAACTGTCTCGGCTTTTGATCTGGCTGAACCATGGATTGTTGAGGCCGTAAGCACCTATCTCAAAACCGATGGGGCCGCCTGGTCTTTTGAGTCGGGTGGCCAGCGATATCTTGCCCGTCTGCGCGAACCGCCGGCAACCCTTGGAACCGATTGGACCGTGGTCGTCATGGTTCCGGAGGATGACTTTGTTGGGAAGATCAAATCCGCTCATCGGGTGACGATGTTGATCACCGTTGGTATCATGGGATTGGCAATCCTTTGCGGAGTACACTTTTCCAGGACCGTTTCACGACCAATCGAGCGTCTCTCAATGGAGATGCAGCGGGTCCGGAATTTTGACCTTTTGGGAGAGCTGAAACTTAACAGCCATGTACGTGAGATTCAGCAAATGCTGGATGCCTTCCGGGCGATGCGCCAGGGCCTCCACGCCTTTGGGCGCTATGTTCCCACCTATCTGGTAAAAGAATTGGTAGCTGACGGCCGAGAGCCAATCCCGGGTGGAGAGGAACGGATAATGACAATTTTCTTTTCCGATATCGCCAATTTCACCACAATTTCGCAAAGTATTCCACCGTCCGAGTTGATGGTCGATCTCTCTTCATATTTCGATATTCTCAGCAGTATCATTGCGAAATACGGGGGTGTGGTTGATAAATACATCGGTGATGGTGCCCTCGCGTTCTGGAATGCACCGCATGATAATCCTGAACATGCGTTACAGGCGTGTCGCGCAGCAATAGCCTGCCAGAAAGGCATCGCTGAACTTAATGTCAGGCGCGAGGCGGACGGCAAGCCGTCGTTCCATACGCGAGTCGGGATTCACTCTGACAAGGTGGTGGTCGGTAATCTGGGTGGAGTTGACCGACTGAATTACACGGTGATTGGGGATGGAGTAAATGTGGCAAGTCGTATGGAAGGGGCAAACAAAAACCTTGGGACGCAAATTATAATCAGCGCCGCTACACTTGCGCTCCTTCCTGCTGATCACAGGCTGACCTTGCAAGATATGGGCGAGATAACCTTGCGCGGCAAAGATATGCCCATACGAGTGTATTCAATCTCCTGACCGTTATATAGAAGGGAAGTAGAATATTTTGCAGAGTTTCCAGAAGAGAGTTGTCTCTGGAAGCCTTGCTTTCTTTACATATTCGGCAATTGAACCAATCTGCCAGAATGTTGACTGCGGGATCGTCTCAATTCATTTATTTTGTGCATCGCAGAGGTAACCAATTGGAGCTGAGCATAATACAGCATTATATCCGCCAAAAAGGATATTTTATATTGATATAGTAGGGTGTATCAATTATATGAATAGCAGTTATTGGAGGTGGTGTATGAAGCGTGTGACACTGATGCATTTGAGGCATCATCTTGGCTCTGTTCTTGATGAGGTTCGCATAACGGCGGAGCCTGTTGTACTCGAACGGAGCGGGCGGGCGATTGCTATGCTGTGCCCGATGGATTATCTGGACAGGAATGGGAACGATATCGATAGGAGGCGTGAGGCGCTTGCCGGTTTGTGCGGGCAGGGGCGTAGTTCATCGCGGGATAAGGACCTCTCCTCCTGGCTTAAGAAGTCGCGAAAGATGGCATGAAAGTGTTTCTAGATACTGGTGCACTGCTCTGGCTGTTGGAGGGCAACGAAACGCGTGCTGAATCAGTGCGCCAGCAATTGTCGTTTTGGCTGGATCGAGGGTTTGAGTTTGGCACATCAACGCAGACGTTGGCTGAATTGCTTGTGCATCCCAAGGCTCATGACGATACCACATCCCAATACAGGTACAGAGTCCTGCTTGGTGAAATGATTTCAGGGCCTTTTCTATCTATGGATGATCAGGCTGCCGAACTATCTGCGGAGTTCGTTGCAAAGCATGGGATGGACATGCCGACAGCATCGCAATTGGCGGTGGCGGTAGTATGCGGGTTTGACGTTTTCTACACGACCCAGGACATACCACCGGGCGTATCGTATTGTCAGGTGCAGCAGTGCTTCGGCGGTGATGTTGATATCAGACCGCAGTCTAGGCCAAAGAGGCGTAAATTGCTCCAATGATATGATCAAGGTTTACCGGGTGTTTGTAATGAAGCAGGAGTCTTCATTTGCAGGAAGGATGGATAGTGATGGACAACAGGAAGATATCGAATATAGGCGTGGTTGGTGCAGGTGTTATGGGCCGCGGTGTTGCCCAAGCGGTTGCGCAGTGTGGAATGAGTGCTGTGCTGGTTGATGTGTCCGAGGATATACTTTCCTCTGCCATGAAGGAGATACACCAGGTAGTGCGTCTGGCCGCCATGGTTCCAGGCAGTGGGCAGCAGCTAGATCCGGATCAGGTCTGCGGTCGTATCCAAACATCGGTTTCGTTGGATGCACTTGCAGGAGTGGATTTTCTGGTGGAGAACACAACTGAAAAGGTGGATATCAAGCAGAAGGTATATCCTGAGCTCGATCGTATATGCGCTAAAGACTGTGTGTTTGCAGTCAACACGTCCGCAATCTCGATTACGCGTGTCGCCGGCTGGACAAAGCGGGCGGGGCAGGTAGTTGGAATGCATTTCATGAATCCAGTCCCGATGAAGCCTTTGGTTGAGGTGATCCGTGGCCACTTTACCACCGACGCAACCATAAGTGTTGCGCTGTCTTTTCTTGCGTTGATGAATAAGAAGGGGGTTGTGGTGCAGGACATGCCTGGTTTCGTTTCGAACCGTGTGCTTATGCTTACGGTTAACGAGGCAATATTCGTGGTGCAGGACCAAGTCGCCTCAGCGAAAGACGTGGACCGGATATTTAAGGGCTGCTTCGGGCACAAAATGGGTCCTCTGGAGACAGCAGATCTGATTGGTCTGGACACAATTCTGTATTCGCTTGATGTGCTATACGAGAGTTACAACGATCCGAAGTTCCGGCCAGCGCCGCTACTCAAAAAGATGGTCGATGCCGGGCTCTATGGTCGTAAGAATGGGCAGGGTTTTTACAAATATCCGATACTTTAAAAGAGGGAGACAAGATGGGGACTGATGGATTAAAAGGTGAAGTGCGTGGTTTTCTTGAGACATACATTTCTGACGGTGAATTTACAGACGAGGATGACATCTTTGAGCTCGGGCTGGTGAATTCCCTGATGGCGATGCAGCTGGTGCTGTTTCTCGAGAAGCAGTATGGCCTGAAATTAGCCGGTGACGACCTTGATTTTGCCAATTTCCGAAGTGTTGTTCGCATAACGGCGCTGGTGGACAGGAAGCTTGAAGAGAAGAAAGGAATCTGATGCGAGAGGTCAATGGAGAGAGATTTGATAGGATCAAAGACTTGGCCTTTTCGTTAAGCCCGGAAGAAGCGGGCTCTTGGGATATTGCCCAGGAGATGCCCCGCGAGACGGTTGCCAGACTTGGAGCTTCCGGCCTGCTTGGCTGTTTCATTCCGAAAGAAATGGGTGGAGCGGGTTGGGATGCATTATCGTTCGGGATGCTGTGCTCGGAACTCGGTGGTGTCAGTCTGTCGCTTGTGAGCATAGTCACGGTTCACAGCATGTTCCTCGAGGCTCTTCGCGCATGGGGGACTGCAGGGCAGAAGGACGAATGGCTGGCTCGGATGATCAGCGGCGAAGCCATGGGTGCCTTTGCGCTGACCGAGCCGGATCGCGGTTCTGATGCTGTCCACATTCAGACTGAGTTTGTCGAGGATGGTGCTGAGATTGTTATCACGGGTCGGAAGAAATGGATTTCATATGCACAGCGTGCGGATGTGTTCCTTGTGTTTGGCCAACTTGGCGGGAGCCGGCCATCGGCCTGCATTGTTCCGCGCAGTACGCCTGGCCTTGAGGTAAGACCTATGCGGAACCTGCTGGGTTTCCGAGCAGCTATGCTTGGCGAGATCACTTTTGACCATTGCAGGGTTCCTCTGTCATCGATAGTTGGACGGCCCGGTAACGGCTTCACCCATGTTGCTAACTGTTCGCTTGATCTGGGCAGGTTTGCGGTGGCGTTCGGTTGTCTCGGGTGCATGGAGGCCTGCACATCCGATTCAGTGTCGTTTGCTAAGAAACGTATGCAGTTCGACAAGCCGCTGATGAGCCATCAATTGATACAGGAGATGATTAGCGACATGATTACCTCTGTGAAGGCAGCACGCCAGCTTTGCCGTCATGCTGCAGGATTGCGCGATGCATTGGATCCATCATCGATCGTAGAAACGACTGTAGCCAAGTATTTCACATCCCGTGCCGCCGTGGAAGTGGCCGGAAAGGCAGTACAGATTCACGGAGCTATCGGGTGCAGTGCTGACGAGGGAAGGATAGAGCGCTTCTACCGTGACGCGCGTATTGGCGAGATAGTGGAGGGCAGCAATCAGATGCAGCAATTGATGATCGCCAGGAGCGGAAGTGTGGAATTTCTCCGCGCAAGGGCGCAGCGGAATCAAGCAAGGGAGGGGAAGTGACCCGATCGGGAGTAAAAGTTAAATGTGTCGTATGGGACCTGGATAACACTCTTTGGAACGGTATCCTTGCTGAGGGTGATTCTGTTGCCGTCAGGTCTGAGGCGAGAATTGCCATAAAGGCGCTGGACGAACGGGGTATACTTCAGTCAATAGCATCCCGTAACGATTTTGATGCGGCCATGTCCAGATTGCGCGATGAGGGGCTCGAAGAATACTTTCTTTACCCGCAGATAAATTGGAGCCTTAAATCAGAATCAATTTCCAACATTGTCAAGGATCTGAACATAGGGATTGACTCGATTGCTTTTCTGGACGATCAGGCTTTTGAGCGAGATGAGGTGGCAAGTGTACATCCGGAAGTGCGGGTTTATGACGCTCCTGCTGTTGCCCAACTTACAGCCATGGATGAGTTCATTCCTGAATTTGTCACTGAAGATTCGCGTAATCGGCGGGCAATGTATCGGGCTGAAGCCCATCGGAAGGATGCAAAACACGCTTTTAAGGGGCCTGAAGAAGCCTTCCTGCGTTCGCTGGGAATGAAGCTGTCGATGTCGCTCGCACATGAAAGTGATCTTCCTCGCGCGGAGGAGTTGACGCTACGGACCAATCAGTTGAACACGACGGGTATAACTTATAGCATTGACGAACTAAGGGTGCTGATATCTGATCCGGGATACAGGGTTATTATGGTTGACCTGATGGACAGGTACGGTGATTACGGTAAGATAGGACTTGTTCTTCTTTCGATGGGGAAGAGTGCTTGGACTATTGAATTGCTCCTCATGTCGTGCAGGGTCATGTCGCGCGGGGTGGGCGGTGTTATTATCAATCTTTTGAGGAAAGAGTGTGCGCGGCGCGGAATCAGTCTGCGCACAAGATTCCGCGACACAGGACGCAACAGGATGATGTACGTGACATACAGGTTTGCCGGTTTCCGGGAAATGGACGGTTCATCCGACGAAGGGCTACTTGAGAATGATCTTTCGGCCATTCCGTCGCTTCCTGACTACGTACAGCTGAATCTTGCGCCTGCTCTGGGTTGGTTTGAAGATGACATATGTCCTGAGTCGGGAATGTGTAGCGCGGGGACGCCTGACGTCTCGAATATAACCAGGGCGGAATCAGTCTGGCCCTCCTCTGCTCGCAGTGTTTCATGTCGTGATGTATGCGAAGCATGATTTATCCGTCGCTTTTCTTCTTGCTTAATCAGAGAGCAGAAGCGTAATATTCGGCCTTATCAGGGAATATTAGTTGGTTGTAGCGGATTTATGTTGAGTCTAATCAATAGGGGGAAGTATGACTAAGGCGCAAGAAAAGAAGCAGGAAGATGTGAAAGAGCAGGTTGATGCAGAAATCAAGGATCAAGCTGGGATGACGAAGGCTGAGCAGGGTGAGGGTGTGGTTCGCACGTATATGCTCTGGGCCATGGCCGCTGGCATCGCTCCTGTCATTGTTGATTCTATTGCGATTAGCGGTCTGCAAGTCAAGATGCTGCATTCAATTGCTAAGATATACGGAATTCCGTTCTCGAAGAACGTCGGCAAATCAATTACCGCATCCATGATAGGCGGAATTGGAGCAGGATCCATATCACGCGGTGGAATTGGGATGATGGTTAAGATGATTCCTTTTGTAGGACCTATAGTCGGGACTGCTGTTATGCCTGTCATGGCTGGGGGTGCGACATATGCTATCGGTAAACTGTTCATACAGCATTTTGAATCTGGCGGAACATTCCTTAGTTTCGATCCTGCCAAGATGAAGGAGCCTTTGAACGATTTGTACAGCGAAGGTAAGAATGTTGCTTCGAAGGTCTACAGTGCCGTCACGCCCAGCAAGAAAGAGGTTGTGGACGACAAGGAAGTAAACGCCAAGAAGGAAGCTGAAGCAAAAAAGGCCTGATTGGTTTGAGGTGAGTGATTTCAAAGCCCGTCCCGGTGTTAACTGGGACGGGCTTTTTCTTTCAGTTGCCGTTGGAATTACTGCAATTGTCGCCGCATTTGTGAGAGATGCGCTTTATGGTTTTCGACTCCGGTGACTTATTCCGGTCTTCTGTTTATCGGCAGAACAATCAGTCTTGGAGTCATCCATATACTGAGAAAGCATTTAAAACAATCTCTTTGACGTTCTCAATGTTGTTGCTGAGGAAGAAATGGTTGCCCCGTAGCCAATACTGCTCCGTGACAGTGACATCCTGATTCCAAGGGGTTGCTGTTTCTGGTGATATCCATGGATCATCGGAGCCGTTTATGAGGATTGTTGGTGCTGACAGTTTGATGGCGGGGCGATACTGATGTTCAGCAACCAGATTGAAATCGGCACGCAGAGCCGGAATCAAAAGTTCCAGAAGTTCAGGGGTGTTGATGACTTCTTGCGGGATGGCGTTGTAGCGCAAGCCCACGGCCTGAATGAAATCTTTATCGGGCATATGGCTCATTTTCAGGTCAAGTCCTTGAATGGATGGAGCCTGCCTGCCTGTCAAGATGAGGAACCGAGGTGTATCTTGGCCTTGTGCTACAAGCTTTTTGGTGTATTCAAAACAGGCCAGAGCTCCCATGCTGTGACCGTAGAATGCGAAGGGGCCAAGTTCGAGAATGCCTGTCATATGTGTCTGGAAATCCGCAACAAGTTCTTCCATTGACTGTGCCGGTTTTGTGGAGAATCGGATTTCTCGTCCGGGATATGCCGCTATAACTACTTCTATGCCAAAGTCTTTAAACGCTTTGGCCATGGCGTGGTAGGCGGAGGAACCTGCGCCAGCATGCGGAAATACAAAAAGTCGCATACTTGGCTTCTGTGCTCTGTATGGGCATACCAAGGCCTCTGGAAGACGGACGGGAAGGGGCTTGGATATGCGTGCTTTTTTTGAAGCGTTATCCGATATGGCCTTCTCTAAAATTGAATCGCGTATGTGTGTGTGGACATATGAAATGCACGATAGGATATCTTCGCCTTTGTGCACTGTCTTCCAGTTGTCCGGCAGAGATGGCATTGTGTATGCGGTTATTACGTGCTGGCTCTGTGTGTTCAGAAGTACATCAACCATAAGAAAGATGCTTTCGATGTCATTTTTATTTGGGCATACCCGAGAAAACGAAAGAATGTTAAGGATGATGTCTATGGAATGCGAGACTTTTCTTCGGAATGTCGGGTCAGGCATTGTTTTAGCATCAACTGCTGGTTGGTAGCCACAGCATACTCAATACCAGGCCGGGCAGGGGTTTAATTATCGTTCCGTGCAATACCGACGGGACTCTAATTGCGGACCTATTGCATTTGATGAGGAAATTATTATCGTCCTGGACCTCTACGCAGGCCTCATCAAATCCAATCCATTCACCGGTCAGAGGAAATTGGAGTTTAAAGAAGGCCTCTTTTGCGCTGAAGATCACTGTGGACAGAAAGTCCCGCCGGGCAGGGGATGAGATTGATAAGTATTCTCGTTCGCGTTGGGTAAATGTATGTTCCCAAAGATCAGGGGTAACCATGCCGGATGTCTCGATATCGATTCCTATGGAAATGAACGAACTGCGCAGACCCAGGGCTACGGCGCAATGGGTATGGCAGTGAGAGATTGATCCGGTAACTGCCTCTGGCCATACTGGCATCCGGTTATTATGGAGTATTGGCTGCTCCTGGAGGCCGAAATGGGACATGGCGCGACGAGCCAGTGTGCGTCCTGCCGTGAACTCCATCTGTCTCTTCGGTACGGCCTTGCTTATAAGATCCATTTCCTCGGAAAAAAGGTGGCCCTGCAGGCTGGGAATAGCCTCACATAGGATCTGGATTCCTTCAGGGATATTTGTAATTTTGAGGAGCTGGATACACGATGTTTTCAAGTGTTTTATGCAGGTTTCTGGCTGTTGCGAAGATTGTTGAGAAGTCATTATATCCTTGCTAATACACGTCTTTATCAACATAGTACCAAGATTGTTTTTGTGTTACAAGCGTGGTGTCGACAGAGAAGGGAGAAGGTTCTGAATTCCATTAACCCAGAGTCCAGCAATGGCCATTATAAAGTGCGGGTTCGTGATATTTGCAGGCTTCTGAAGAAAACCCCTTCGGAGTTGGCTGCGGACTGTCCCGGCGAACTGGTCGATCCAGTGAAGAACTGGAATGGTTTGCTTGAGGCATCTGTGGTCAGAAAGCTCCTTGAGTGTTGCGGTATAACAGTTAAGCCCAAGATCTTGGCATTCCTGAACCTGAAGGGCGGCGTAGGAAAGACGACATCAGCACTTGCTGTGGGTTCGCGGGCGGCACAGTTGGGGTTCCGGACGTGTATTGTGGACATGGATGCTCAGGCGTCTGCGACAATGGCTCTTGGTGGACCTGCCGAACATGAGGACTTCCCGGTTTTTTACGATGTGTGGCAGAATCCAGCAATGGCTCTTGATAGCGCACTGGTGGAAATTTCCGATGGTTTATTCTGTCTGCCCTCATCGCTCCAGAATTCTATGCTGGATGTTGCCTTGTCGAGTCCGGTGGCGCAGAAAGGCGCAGTGCTTGGCGTTTGCAGGGAGTTGCGGCGTAAGGGTTATGACATTATTATCTTGGATTGTCCGCCATCGCTTGGTGGTGCCGTAATATCAACAATATGCGCGGCGGATATTCTTGTTATTCCTGCCGCCTGCGATATGTTTTCGATGCGCGGCATTAAGTTGACGTGCAAGGAGGCGGAGGCGATTCGTCAGACTTTTGGTCTGCCTGAGCCGGTGATCCGGATACTGCCTACTATGCTGGACCAGCGGAAACGGCTTACGGGTGAAATGATGGCGTCGTTGCGGGCAGAATATGGGGACCGTGTTCTTGAGCCCGGAATTTCGACCAGCTCTGTCATGTCAAAGGAGCTTGAAAATTGCCGGACATTGTATGCGACGGATGTTCCACGTAGTGATGTGCACGATAGGTATGACCGAATCGTTGATAATCTGCTGGAACTCGGGCTGCCGAATTGTATGAAGGAGGATGTTTCGTTATGCTGACTCAGGAAAGATCAAGACGTCGAATGTATGAGATGAATGATAAGCCAGAGGGCATTCTTGAGCCCGAAGTACTACCGCCATTGATGCGTGAACCTCTGCCATCGGCCGAGTGGCCAGGCGTAGGCGAAACGATTCAAAGCCTGCGCTTGAAGAAGGCAAACATCATTGTGGCAAAGCATACATTTAGCGCATCGTTTGCAGGGATACTGCCTCTTGGTATTGGCACCAGCTTGATTTGCGGGGCAATACAGATCCGGATGATCCGCGAGCTCTGTAACTGCTACAAGGTGAAATTCTCGAAGCATAGCGGGACAACTGCGCTGTCCGTTATTCTAGGTGTTGTTGCCAGCTCGGCACTGGTGAATTTCGCTGGCCGAGCCGCCATGGTATTAGTGCCGGGGTGGTCCGGATTATTGACGATGGCGACTTCAGTGGCCGCAGCAAACGGGACGACATATCTCATCGGTCGTATTTTTGTCTTTCACTTTGAATTGGGAGGGTCCCTGTTCGATCTTGATGTGGACAAGGCTCGAAAGATCGTGAACGAGCTGAAGACTAATGGCGAAATCGCTTGAGGGTGAAGGTTTATGGTTTATGAGCAATATACAGAATAATTTGAAACGTTTTCTGGGTGAGGAGAAAAGGGAGACCTGGCGATTTGTCTTAGTGTTGTCTGTCTGTTCCGGGCTGGCCAACGGCGCGCTTCTTGGAATAATGAACGGTGGTTGTGCGGCTGCAGCGCAGTCGGCGGCCAAACTACAGTATTTCATTCTTTTTATTTTGGCGATGATCATATTCTGTTATGCCAAGCAGGTGAGCATGCGCTATTCGATTCAGGCGATAGAAAAGATGCTCCATCAGCTGCGCCTTCGTGTCATAGAGAAAATGAGGTGGTCGGAGCTCAGGGGGATTGAGTCATTCACAAAGGGCGATGTCTATACTAAAGTTTCCCAGGATACTGTTACGATCTCCCAGTCTGCGTTCTTTCTTGTCAACATACTTCAGCAGGCACTGATGGTCCTTTGCTGCCTGCTTTACATAGCCTGGCTTTCCCCGTGGGCGTTCCTGGTGACGGTAGTTTCAGTGGCCCTGGCCTTGAGCATCTACTGGAGTCACCGGCAGAACATGGCGCAGGATATGGCTGACATGTCGTTAAAGGAATCGGAGCTGGTTGATGCAGTCAGCAACATCATTGAAGGTTACAAGGAAATTCGCGTAAACAAGAAGAAGAATGACGCGGTTTTTGGGCGTTATTCCGGCATCGCGGCCGAGTCGCGTGATCTTAAGATTCACTCAAATGAGACTTTTATTGTGGAGATCATGTTTTCGCAGGTTTTCTTCTATTTGTTGATAGCGGCGGTGGTTTTTGTTCTGCCGCAGCTGGTGCCAACATACTCGGTTGTGGTGATCAAAACAACGGCAGCGATCCTGTTTGTCGTTGGTCCGCTTGACACGATAGCCACTACGGCTCCACTTGTTGCGCGTGCAGATTCTGCACTGAAAAACATCTATTCGCTGGAAGACAGGATAGACGCCCTTCCTGGCAAGGAAGGTGGGACGTACGAGGCTCCTTCGATTTATGAGGGGTTCTCGAGCATATCGGCAAAGGGGCTGAATTTTATCTACAGGGACACGAAGAATAATCCGCTATTCTCGGTAGGTCCGGTTGACTTGGATATAAAGAGAGGGGAAACCGTATTTTTTGTAGGTGGTAACGGATGCGGTAAAACGACGCTGATGAAGCTTATGACCGGGCTGTACCGGCCGGAGTCGGGTAGTCTTATGGTTGACGGTGTGTGTGTGGACCCGAGTGCGTGTCAGGATTACAGGGAGCTCTTTTCTGTCATATTTTCTGATTTTCACCTATTTGACCGGCTTTATGGACTCGAGGACATTGCGCTCGATAAGGTTAATGCGTACCTGAAGAATATGGAGATCGCAGACAAGACTTGGTATGACGGAGAAAAGTTTTCTCGTCTCGACCTGTCAACTGGGCAGAGGAAGCGGCTGGCGCTGATCAGTGCGTTGCTGGAAGACCGACCCATCCTCATGTTTGATGAATGGGCCGCCGACCAGGATCCACACTTCAGGCATCATTTTTATGAAGAGTTGCTTCCTGGCCTGAAGGCGAAGGGGAAGACAATACTGGCCGTCTCGCACGACGACAGGTTCTGGCATGTTGCGGATAGAGTGATTAAGATGGAATACGGGAAATTCGTTGAATATAAAGCTTAGAATTAAGGTGAAGTTATGGAATTTAAAAGTAAACTGGAGTTTAAAAAAACACTGAAGACTGCAAGGCCGATTCTGATTATCAGCGGGCTGATTTTTATGTTCCTGACTGTAATGCTCTGGCCCAGTATATTTATCACTGTAAAAGCCGGAGAGGCAGGCGTGCTGTGGTTGCGGTTTTTCGGTGGCACGGTGGTTGACAAGGTCTATGGTGAAGGTCTGCAGGTGATATGCCCCTGGGATAAGATGGAGATCTACAATATGCGGGTGCAGACGACTTCCAAGGAGCTGGAAGTTCTCACGACGAATGGCTTGAAAGTTGTCATACACTATACAATCCGGCACCAACCCGAGTATGATGTTCTAGGTGTACTTCATGCAAAGGTCGGGCCTGAATATGTTGAGAGGATTGTTGTGCCCGAGGTTGAGGCGAGTATCCGGCAGACGGCGGGCAATTATGAGAGCGAGTCTTTGTATTCGTCGCAGGGCGCGGTGGTGAAGAAAATGGTGAACGATGCCCTCGACGCAGTAGCCCGCAGGTATGTCAAGGTGGATAATGTGAACATAAGGAAAGTGGTTCTGCCTGATAAGATTACTGCTGCGATCGAAAACAAGTTGGAGCAAGTTGAGAAAGTAAAAATGTATCAGCACTTGATTGAGAAGGAGAAGAAAGAAGCAGAACGCCGGAAGATAGAGGCTGATGGATTGAAGGTTGCCAATCAGACTGTCATGCCTACGCTGACCCCGGAATTGTTGCGATGGAAGGGAATAGAAGCGACGGCCCTTCTTGCGTCTTCGACAAACGCCAAGGTCGTAGTGGTTGGTTCCGGAAAGGACGGGCTGCCGTTAATACTCGGAGGAGATAGATAGTGTTGCGCAATCTGTCCAGACATATTCTACTGGCCGTTGTCGTCGTGGTGGCGAGCTATGTCTTGGGTCGTGTTACTCAGCGCTGGAAACCAGATTTCATTGCGCTTAGCGAGGAAAGATCCAAGTATGCTCAGGCGGGCAAGGGACCCGTTGAGATTGCTGTGGCGTGGAGGATCAATGACTACAACGGTAGTTTTCTCGATGGTGCTGAGCTTGCCGCCGAGGTGATAAAGCAGAGGGGTGGCATTCTCGGGAGGCCTGTCAAGTTGCGATTCTTCGGCTCTCGTAGTTCCGTGGCGGCGCGCGATATCGCGCAGAGTACACATATTCCCGTTGTTATTGGACACGAGACATCAGGTGAAGCTATACCTGCTTCTATCACTTATCAAAAGGCGGGACTCCTGTTCATTGCCCCAACTGCAACACATCCGGATTTGACTGCGCATGATTTCAACATGGTCTTCCGTTCGGTGCCTGATGATAGGGATATGATCCATGCACTCGCCAGAGAAGGGGGGCTGCAGGGGGTGAATAGGATGGCCGTACTGTGCGTGCGATCAGCCTATGGAAACAGTTTGAGAATGCGAATGGAGCAATATGCCGGGGACAACGGAATTATGGTGGTTGGCGCACTTTCTTATTCACCTTTGAGGGCAGATTTCAGGGAGATTTCATACAATCTGCGGGGTAAGTCAGTGGATGCCGTCTTTGTCGGTGATTCTACTCCCAGAGCCGCCTATCTGATAAAGCAACTGCGTGAGCAGAACATCCAGATACCGGTTCTTGGTTGTGATGGGCTCGATGATTATGCCGGAATAGCGAAGATTGTCGGGAATAAGGCGACTAACACCTATGTTGTAAGCGTCTATCATCCGCCCGAAACTGGTGTGGTTGCTAGAACAGAGATTTCCCGATATGAAAAGACGTTCTTGGACGCTTACTTGAAAAAGACCAAAACGAGCCCTGATGTATATGCCGCGGTGGCATACGATGCGATAATGTTGTATGCGCAGGTAGTGGAGAAAGCTAATACAACAGACCCTGTCGTGGTTGCATCAATGCTTAAGTACGGCGGCTCATGGAATAGCTTAAGGGGTCTGTGTTCTTTTGATGAGTATGGAAATCTTGTCGAAAAGAAACTGGTAATAAAGGAATGGTCTAAGGACGGGTTCAGAGCCGTAAAATCAAAGGGAGAGGTGAAGTGATGTCGACTACGTTTCTCATTATATTAGCTGCGTCGATAGTCGTGGGTTTGCTGGGCCGCAATCGTAAATTTGGTTTCTGGGGGTATTTCTTTGCGTCTTTGCTTCTGACTCCTTTTGTAGGAATACTTCTTGTTCTGGCGGGTGACAATAAGAACAACGAACAAAGTGTCGGGTAGCATCCGATAGATTTTCAATGATGCGCTGACGGCAATATATAGAATCTTTCACTGTAGTTGCTTAAGGGCGCGTATTATCCCTGACTTCATTAAGACTCAGAAACAGTGAGGATATCTGACGGGCTACTGGCTCGACAAAGGGCGAGGACAGGATTCGGTCGTGCGATCCCCTGGCGTTCTCAATCAGGAACCGTCCTGTTGTGCATTGAGCCCATGCCAGGCGACTTCGCACGAGTCCATGGTGATCTGTATAGGGCTCTGTGTCAAAAACTTCTTCGGCACATATTAGTCCAATGTCTGCGCGGATTATTCCTGCATCAGCACTGCTGTAAAGTTCTTGCGCATAGCGGATAGCACGTTCCCTGAACATCTTTTGCATTGAGGAACTTTCCATGTAGACTGCGACTTCTGGAGCGTGTAATAGATCATCAACTTCCTTGGCGATTGTCTCCGTTTTAACGACTGATGTCTGAAGTCGCCTGTGACAGTCAATCATGATGATGTCTTTCACCTCATGACCCATTGCTTCCAGTCGTTGTGCAACATTAAAGGCAAAATTGCCTCCGCCGGAATAGCCCAGCAGGTGGATAGGTTTCTCGGGCTCCAGCTTTTGAATCAACTCGGCCACTGTCTTGCTGAAGCTTTCTTGTCCTGGAGGAACATTCAGGCAGACGAGCTCAAACTTGGCGAGTGATTTATGCAGACCGGTGTATGCAATTCCGCTGCCTCCGTATGGTGGCAGGCAGAAGAATCGTTCTGAGCGGCCTGCGCCTAAGGTAAAGTGAGTATCCATGATATTCTTGGCGTCGTTATGTTGAGCCTGCAGTAGCCTGGCAAAATCGGCTGGTGTCGGGGCAATGTAAATCCAGGTGGGCGGGATGTCGCGCTTAAAAACAAGTCCTGTTCTAGCAGCCGCCTGTGCCGCACGAAGACTGTGTCCGCCAAGATCAAAGAAGTTGTCCCGTCGGTTCATGGTCTTGCGTCCCAAGATGCGGCTCCAGGTCTCGATCAGCAGGGCTTCGCGATCATTCTCAGCAGGTTCAGACTGTGACTCTGCTGGTGTGCCACAGGAATCCGGCTCAGGCAGGGCAGCGCGGTTGATCTTGCCGCTTACGGTGAGGGGCAGCGCATCCAGTCGCTGGAAGGTACCGGGAATCATATGAGTTGGCAGGATGGATAGCCAGTGGCGGAGTTCAGTTTCGCCGGGATCCGTGGATGGTGCCGTATAGTATGCGATGAGTTCCGGTCCGATGCTTTCATCCCGTATTTTTGCAACAACAGCGCAAGAGGTTATCCGTGAATGTTCATTAAGTCTGGCCTCGATCTCGCCAGGCTCAATCCGGTAGCCGCGTATTTTAACTTGCTGGTCCATTCGTCCGAGATATTCTATTTCGCCGTTATGATTCCAGCGTGCCCTGTCACCGGTACGGTAGATTCGTATCGATGGATCCCAAGGGAGTGACAGGAATTTACTGGCGGTTAAGGCTTCCTGATTGATATAGCCGCGTGCCAAACCCGATCCACCGATACATAATTCCCCCTCGCTGCCACGGGGTAACAAGTTCAGACTTGCGGAGAGGATGTAGATCTGTTGGTTGGGGAGAGGGCTCCCGATGGCAACGGCGGCTCGGCCGGTTTTTTCATGGGGATGGGTGAGCCGCATCCAAGTGGAATCGATGGTTGTTTCGGTAGGTCCGTAAACGTTATAGATGATGGGGTTGCCTATCTTGGCCGCATTAACTTCATCTGAGAAAACAGCAGGCATGGCTTCTCCTCCGCAGATGAGATGGCGGAGCTGAAGGTTGTTTCGCGCCGATTCTGGAGTCTGCAGAAGCAGTCTACAAAGGGTGGGCGTACCATCCAGGATATCGAGTTTCTCAGCGGCGATCAGGCGTGCCAGTCTGGCACCGTCCACGCGTGTTTCTGCATCCACCACGAAAACAGTACCGCCGCGCAATAATGGCGGATAGATAGCACGACCGGATGCGTCGAAGACATAATTTGCTATAAAGGCGATGCGTCCAGGTTTCTCTGGTGGAAGGGCAAGACAGTCGTTAAAACCCTGAGCAAAATTGGCAAGGGCTGCATGTTCGACGGCAACCCCTTTAGGCGTCCCGGTGGATCCTGATGTGTAAATGATATAGGCCATGTCGCTCGGTCTCGGGTTGCTTTCAGGTGCACGTAGCGGCTGTCCTGTCGCGAGATCTTCCACATTGCAACGCATACCGCTCCAGTCTTCAGGCAATCGGTCAAAGAGGCTCAGGCGGGTTATAACGGCGCTGCAGTTGGCGTCTTTCAGTAAAAACCGAATTCGCTCCTTGGGGTAGTCAGGGTCAATCGGCAGGTAGGCGCTGCCTGACATCAGTACGCCCAGCAGAGACGGAATCATCCAGCTGTCCCGTTCTAGA
>CAMCYG010000032.1 GCA_945883775.1 Victivallis vadensis | reverse complement strand
TTTCTGTCTGCACTCCAGGAAGTCGGATGTGCCCTCTTCAACATCCAGATATATGCAGAGGCTTTTCTCCAGCAATTTGCCGAAAAGGGCTTAAAGCTATAAATACAATGGGGTCTACTATCGTTGTTCTTCTGCGTGGAATCGTCGATCAGGGGATCGACTCCTACAGGCAGAGAGCAAATTGGATGTCACTTTATTTGCGCTAAACTCTTGCCCTAAAAAGACCTTTCTTGCCGTACTTACTTCGTATATCGTCCATTATCTTGCTGAGCTTCTCCTGTCGCGCAACTGAATGATCGGCCGTATCAAACAAACTTTCCTGTCTGATGATGTTCTTTACCAGTCCATATGTACCGAATCCGACAAGCCGCACCGGCTTTATCAGTCTCTCCTTTGCAAACAGCTTCATGGCGCCAGTCAGAAGGGAATGATCGTCCCGGACGGGACCTGCAAGTTTCTTCTGGCGAGTCAATGTCTCAAAACCCTGCCAGCGCAGCTTGATCTGCACACCCGATGCATAAAAACCGGCCTCGCGCAGCTGACGACCCACGTCTTCAACCAGTTCAGCAAGCACACGCTCGACCTCCGCCCGGTCGCTCACATCAATATCAAACGTGTGTTCGCGTGAAATGCTCTGCTCCTCCCTTGACGTATCCACCTCACGGTCATCTATCCCGTCAGCAAGCTCCTTGAAGAACCCTGCTCTGTTCCCGATCAGCTTAGACAGATCCCGTTCGGACAAACATTGGACATCGCGAATGGTATTTATACCGGCTTTTTTCAGTTCAGAGCCGGTGACCTTCCCCACACCCCATAATCTGCCCACCGGCAAGGGAGCCAGAAACGCCTTTACCCCTTCAGGATCAGACGGAACCACAGTCAAGCCGTCAGGCTTATTCATATCACTTGCGATCTTCGCAAGCAGTTTGTTGTGAGCAACTCCGACTGACGCCGTCAGGCCAGTCTCCGCTTTGATATCGGCCCTGATCTTTCGTGCTATGGTCGGCCCGTCGCCGAAGATACGCTTTACGCCCGACACATCAAGGAATGCCTCATCAAGCGACAGCGGCTCAATGAACGGTGTGAATCGCTCAAAGATCGCTGAGATCTGTGCAGACACCTCTGCGTACCGCTTCATATTCGGAGGAAGGAATACACCATTCGGGCACAAACGCCCCGCCTCTCTTGACGGCATAGCAGAATGAATCCCGAATTTGCGAGCCTCATAGGACACCGCCGCTACAACGCCTCGTTTATCCGGCGGCGAGCCGACAATGACCGGCTTGCCTTTAAGATCAGGATTATCGTGCTGCTCGACGGATGCATAAAACGCATCCATATCCACATGAAGAATCACCCGTTGCATAAGAAGACAATATACCAAGGAAGAGTAATATCAATCTGATACTGCCTTTGGGAGAGCGCAACGGTGATTAGGTGCAGACGGCTCAGCCAGCTTGTCGCGCCATAGCCTTGGCGACGGCGGAAGGCTTCGCCCTACCTCTGAGAAATCGGCAAATGGTAGGGCGAGGCGCCCGCCTGCAACGCTATGCGTAGCACCTGCCCGAAATGCTGCATATCGCTGCAGGCGGGTTGCGGGCAGGTCCCTGCCGAGCCGCAACGAAAAAACGTTATGCAATCGGTCAGAGCACTGAATCGCACATGCGCCTCTTTGGGAGGACGCAGATATTTGACAAAATTAAGAAAATACTATCTCCCCATTCTATACATTTTGTTCATTCTGTCGAAAACTCTTTTGCCGCGCTGCAGAACCTCGGGTCAAAACCCTTAAAATGATTCGATCCTCTGCTCCGGGTCGACAAGTTTCGTGATTCTGATGCCAAAGTTCTCGTTAACCACAACAACATCACCCTGGCCTATCAGCTTGCCGTTTACAATAATATCCGCAGGACTGCCGGCCAACCGGTCAAGCTCGATCACAGAACCAGGCCCCATCTTAAGCACATCCTTGATAGGAAGTTCTGCATTACCCAGCTCGACGTGCAGATCGACAGGTATATCGAGGATCATATTAAGATTAAGATCCTTCTCAGACTTAGGAGAGTCCGGCTTTCTGGTATCATGGACCTCGGAGAAATCCACTGCCCCAACCACATCCTTTCCGGTCTGCCCTGCTGAGGCTTCCAACTGATCCATCATTATCTTTTCTTCCGGCGTCATCTGTTCTTCGGGTTCATTACTCATATTAATCTCCAGATGTTATGTTACTGTTTCCGAGCCGTCCCATTTTTGTCACCATTGCCATTTACGCGAGGATCGGCCATATAATTTAAAATTTTGAGGGCGACTTTCCCGTTTCTTTTGCCTACTGCCGCGTTAAACATAAGGGATTGGTCCACCGCCAACAGAGCAGGAGTGTCTATTCTTTTATCCATGCATAACACATCGCCTGGCTGCAGCCTTCCCAACTCCCTCGCATACATTGATGTCGCGCCAAGTATCCCATGAATGGTTATCGGCACTTCATCCATCGCCCTGAACATATCACTGGAAGAATCCATTCCGCCCGGCCCAGCCTTCCCCTTGGCCGCTTTCTTAAATATCCCCTGCAGCATCAGAAGGGGATAACATAAGTTTATTACGCCAGATGAGCCGCCCACCTTGACATCAAATGTTGTACCAAGGCAAGAGGTCTCCGGAGTTGCCAGCTGCAGATATTCCGGATTCGACTCCGAACTTACCCACTTAAAGGACACATCACTTACGGTAGACCAGCCGGCTTTCAGCTCCGCCGTCAACTGCTGGACTATTGCGCTGAATACTCCTGTCTCCAGCAAAGTCAGCTCACGTCCGTCCGAATGAGCAGTCCCATCCCCCCCAAGCAGAATATCAATCATGGCCTCTGCAATCGGCATACTGAACTCGACAGCCATCTGCTCTTGCTGCTGACCGACAGCGACCTTCCCGACATGCGTAGGATTTGAGAGGCTAAGGACAAACTCTCCATAGGTTATCTGATCGACCGCGACCAATTTGACTTCTATTGCGGCTTTCAGCACCGAGAAGAATGACGACTGAATACTCTTCGACATAGCTTCATGAATCATTTGATGGATCTTGAGATCCTGGAGAGAGATCAACCGCGGCTTCTTAAAGTCGTATTCTGTAACCTTCACCTGAGCAACCATAGATGGTTTCTGCTCGCTGGCTGCCCCTTCGAGAGCCACGCCTGTGCGCACAGCCGTCCTTAACGCATCAATTTCTTCCTGTGAAAGGGCTTCCGCCATTTATATTAACCTCAAATAATGACTGTTACTGAATAAGATACTCAACGAAATATACATCCGTAATGGCACCTGCCAGCTTGTTTTTGATTATAGAATTAATCTCTCCAATGATATCACGCTTCAACGATTCTCTGCCTTGCGGACCCTCCAACTCATCAAGTGTCTTCCTGCTGGCGGCAAACATGACCCTGTCCAGGAGCATCGACATATAGTTATTCTTCAACTCTCCGACCAGCTCAACATCACTCACCACAAGATGCACTTCCAATCGAAGGACTCTTGTGCTTTTGGTATCAGCGATATTGACCATGACTGACTTCAAGGAGAGTATATTCGAAGAATCGGCTTTCCCTTCACCGCCGCCATGACCCCCGCCTTCCTTCTTCGCGCCATGCCCTCCACCCCCACCCTCAGCTTTAGCCTCCTTATGACCACCCGCTTCCGATACGGCCTGCGGTACAGCAACAGCCTTGACCACAAAAAAGGTTATCACCGGAGTAAGCGTCATAACCAACAATCCGAAGATGACGACAACGAACATCCCAAGTTTGGCTCCTTTGGGCTGGCCGGCGGCGGCCTGCGGGTCTTTCCCGTCTTTCTCGTCAACATCGACAGTTTTCTCTGCTTTTTCATCAGCCATTGTATGATCTCCTCTCGAATCTTACAAACCGACACCCAGCCAGTGCAATTCCCTGCCTTTGAGCATGCTTATCTGGCTTTGCCTGTTTTGTAGCATACAATATGCCATGGGCCGTGTATAGCCGGATTGCCAAAGGTGGGCGAAGGTCGTTAGCCTGCATTTCTCTTAACGTAGTAGTACAGCTTTTGAGAGAAATGCACCCAACGGGTTTCGACTCCAACGACATATGTCGTTCTCGCTCAAGGCTAACCCGAATGGCGCTAAGTTAAGCGATGTGGCCTCTTTTGTGAACTTTTTGGAGTGCGGTGGCTCGACGCCGCTTTCACGCGACCGGCTTGACGGTCGCGGCGTTGCCAGGCCGATGCCTATTGACTTTGAGAGGAGCAGCGCGTCAAGCCGCGCTGGGGAAAAGCGGCGTCGAGCCGCCGCACTCCAAAGCCTTTCGGCCCGGTCATTGCTTTAAAAGGGTCTTAACTTAGTGCCATTCAGGCTAACCCTGAGCCATTCGACATGCTCATGGTCCCGAGCACAGTCGAGGGACAAGGTGCATTAGCACCGCGTCGAAGCTTGAGCCATAAGTCCTTGTGGCTCAAGCGATGATCTCACAGCCTACGAAAAGCTGTGAGATCATCGGATTAGTTGCGGCTCAGCCAGACCTGCCCGCATCACTACGTGAAGCGTTGCAGGCGGGTGCTTCGCCCCATACCTATCAAACTAAAGATAATCCGGTATGGTTCTTATATGGAATTGCTCAGTCCGAAGTTCGGAAAGTAGGGGCGCTGCTTTTACCATATCGCATGATGTGGCGTCGGCGCCCGCAGGAAATCTCAATTCTGTACATTTTGTTCATTCTGTCAAAATATCCCGGTCTTTTCCGCCGGCGCATGACACCAGCCTTCGTCCAAGCAATACGGCCTGGCATGCATGCGCCGCTACAGTTTGCTCAATTTCAGCATTTCTCAATATAAACTCCTTAGCTTGATAGCTATGGACTTCGCCCTACAAAAACCCCGCGGACCCCAAAGAGAAAAAGATCTTATCTTCTGCGCATCAAATACTGAAGGGCAGAGCCGCCAGAGAGGCCGCTCTACCCTTCAATTGGTGTTCAAGATCGCCCTATGGCGCTGATTATCTCTTAAGCTGCAGCAGCTCTATGAGCAACTCATCTGAAGTTGTGATCGTCTTGGCATTAGCCTGGAATCCCCTCTGGGTGATGATCATGTCAGTGAATTCCTGCGCAAGGTCCACGTTTGAGTTTTCGAGGTAACCCTGGAATATCTGACCTCTACCCAGAACACCGGCATTCTCAAACACCCTGAGCGAAGCAGCGTCATTGGTCTTGAAAAGATTGCTTCCAATCGATTGCAGACCTGTATTATTCTCAAAGGTAGCAACAGCCACACGGCCAACCACCGTCGGAGTCAGACCGTTGATCGATGCCGATATCGTACCATCCAGCCCTATTGAGAAAGAAGTGGTATCAGCCGGCAGAATAATGTCAGTAAACGTTGAACCATCCAGACCCGTCATATCTGACGCTGCTAGATCGCCATTTAATCCCCTTAGACGCTTACCATCAGGATTGATCAGATGAGTTACTCCTGCAGGATCCACATCCAGCATGAAATCACCGGCCCTGGTGTAGTATGCTGCATCCAACCCATCGGGTGCGCCAACCTCTGTAACAGCAAAGAATCCCTCACCAGATATACCAATGTTGGAAGTCTGACCGGTCTCCATAAGTATACCACCCTTGAAGTTCTTGACTATACCACCCACCTGCGTTCCAAGTCCCACCTGCTGGCCGGGAGTACCGGATGAAGGCGCCCTGAGGGTTGTCACATACGCCTCTTTAAACGTCACATCGCTTTGCTTGTAACCAGGTGTATTGACGTTGGCTACATCGTTTCCGATCACATCCATGCGCCGCTGATGAGTGCGCAAACCTGATATTCCACTGAACATTGATTGTAACATAACTACTCCTCCTTATTCTTAATTGACTGTTGCCTTTATATCACCGGCTGCGTTGTTTCGCCTGTCACCGGCGTTTCCACAGCGCTCGCTGTCGTGCCGGAAGACAACGTCGCATCATAAAGCGAAATATTGCTGAATTTATTCATGGGATAATTGACCTGATTAATCCGCAGCATCATGCCGTCAACATCATCCCATGTCACCTTCTCGATCAATCCCTGCACCTCTGCTCCTGCGTCAGTCGTGCCTGTCACCTGTCGCCCCTGCAGCAACATCGACTGCAGCATCGCATCCTGCCTGCGCAAACCTGCAACCTCTGTACCTACATTGGTCATTTGCTCCAAGGCCGAGAATTGCGCCAGCTGTGCTATCGACGCCGTGCTGTCGGTTGGATTCATGGGATCCTGATTTCTGATCTGAGCCATCAACAGCTGAAGAAACTCATCTTTGCCAAGCGCGCCACCCGGTCTTGTGCTTTCATCAGTAGAACGCGTCGGCTTACTCACTGGTGTTCCAGCATTTACAGGTAATGTTAATTCTGACATTCTTGACCTCCCTGATCACGCGACCAGATAAATATTTCCATTTTTGTTTTCACCAGCTTCGACTGAAGAACCACTCCCCATCGTACGCAACGAAACACGCTGAACGACCTTGCGCTCTTTCTCCTCTACCTCACCACTGCTTTTTGCCGCCTGGCGTCTCTTGTCAGACTGGTTGCCATCAGCTCTGACATCAAATCCGGCCATCTTATAACCTGAATTCTGCACAGCCTCCTTTATGGCATTCTCCTGTCCGACGAGGAACGATCGCACTTCCGGATTACTGGACGTAAGCTGAAGAATCAAGCCACGTGCATCTTCATTACAAGTCAGCTGGATCCGTCCCAGATTAGGAGGATTCAAATCGACTGTCATGCTGGACTCATTACTTGCGACAATCTTGGCAATGTGCCGCCCAAATCTATCGACAAATTCTTTCAACGTCGTAACCTGCTCGACGTATCTTGACTGAGAACTCAGGACTGGCTGTGAAGAAGTCAGCGACAACGGCTTGTCCCCTGACATTGAAGCTATCTTCATTCCGCCTGCAGACAGCACAGGACCGCCAGCATTGCGCTCGTCCTTCTCGCCGTTATTCAGAAGCACGGCTGCATCATCAACAATGGCCAGGTCTTTATATTCAAGTGACGATTGTACTGACTGCTCAGCCCCGTTCTTTTTATCCTGACTCTGGGTGTTTTTGCCATTATCAGGCGCCGCCTGCGTATTCAACCCTGCTTTGGCTGTATCCACTGCTGCAGTTGCACTCACCCCAACAGTATTTGACGCTCCAGTTTTTGTTTTGGGAATCTCTGCCACTTCCTGCGTCATCCATTCATACTTTATTGAAGCACCCGTTGCTTTCACGACTAAGCCGGGCTGGGCGGCGGCTTTGGGATCCTGATGCGGCATCTGCTTTATTATTTCCGGATTATTAACATCGTTAATTACCGACTTGGAAACCACCGCAGAGTCTGACTCCATGCTGCCTGTCGGTGGAATATTCTTGAGGACATTGACGCTATCAGCAGCCTCTAACGATACTTCCGCTTCTCCGACGACTGTACGGACGTCCTTTGTTTCTGTATCAAACTCATTCAGATCAAGCGGGCGCATATTCGTGCGCATAGGCCTCTGGCCAGCACGACTCACAACCTTATCTGTAAACCCTTCCGACGTCTTTGGAATATCAAGTACTTTAGCAGAGCTCAAGGCCTCCTCTGATTCACTTGCTGACCTGGTGAGCTCCGCTTTCATTTCCGTACTTTTTAGTGCTGTCTCCATCATCTTCATCTTGTTGTTAACCTCTGCTTCATTGATGGATCCCATTAGCACATCGCGTTCCACAGCCTGAGAATCTGTTACTACCTGCTTGTCACCAGAGACTTGCGAAGCCTCAACATACACTGCTCGTTCATCAGCAGGGATTATTTTGCCGATATCAACTGGTTTCTTATTTGACTCACTGGGCTTGCTATTTCCGGCTAACTGGGGCTTTGCAGAAACATCATCTGCCGGCAGAGCCGAGACAGACTGGCCTGTTAATTCAGAATTGTAGCTTGGCAGGATTCCACCAAAAGAAGGCACAACAGGCTGATCTTGTATCAGCGTATCAGCGAAAACCACCTGATCACCATCAATAAAATTACCGAGCTGGGACGCCCTTTCTTGATTCTCCCTGGTTGGCACTTCAGCAAATCTCAGAAATGCTGCGACATTCGACTGTTTCCCGAGGCTCTGCCACACCGCTTCCTCTGCTCCTGCCGTGGAATCATCTTCTGATTTAGCAGAAGATGTCTCTTCAACCATCTCTTCCTGCCGCTCGTCCGGTATATTCCCCAAAATGCCAGCCATTCCAAACGTTCCAGGCAAAAACACATCAACTGGCACAGTCGGCAATTCTTGTTCTGGCACTGCCACTGCATCGCTTGTTGCTGCGATCACAACTCCGGAGGTTACGGGCGATGACAATACAGCAGGGGCAATAGCGCCTTGCGATGAATCTTCCTGTGCCTGTTGCCCGCCAGTGTCATTCCCAAATTCGGTCGACTGATATGAAATAAATCCTTCTACTATTTTGTCGAAAGACCCAGCCTTTCCGGGGGACTCCTGATCTGCTACGGCAGATTGCGAGCCTACAAAATCGAGTAAGGATATCATCATAATTATTTCTTCACGACCTTATCGTTCTTAATCCGTCTGATCGAATCGCTCCATTTGCCGGCGGCATCCTTCCCCGCTTCTCCTGCAGTAACTGCCGCATCCAATATCGCAGCTGCCTGCCGCTCTCCCGTCAGATTGATTATCTTCGCTGCCTTATCCGGGTCCATCTTGATAAGCAGATTCGATGCCCCGGCGGGATCCATCTTGCCATAAAGAACCGCAAGTCGCTTGATATTAACCTGTTCCGACGTTTCTATTTCTATGACTTTGGTGTTCAACTTGCCTTCAAGGTCTTTGATTGTTGCCTCCATCTGGGCAATCATTTCCTTTTGAGTGCCGATCGCCACATCCCTGCTATTATACTCGGCCGCTTTCTTTTCATATTTGATCCGCTCCTGGTGCAACACCTCAATAAGATCGTCGACCACGCCCGCCTGATCGGTGAAAACGGTAATCGTTCTGATCTTCTCCTTTACTATGCCGGCTTCGGCATCTGGCGCCTTCGCAGCTTTAAACGGAATCTTGCCAGTGGCATATATCACCGAAATAAAGCTGAACGATATGGCAGCAATCGCACTCACAAAAAAAAATAGATATTTCATGACCTTGCCCTGCTTTCTTTTAAGTTCACACCTCTGCTGTAATGGCTGACCGACGACGACTCATCTAACATAGCCTGTTCTTTGCGTCGATCAGCGAGCACCCAATCCCTGCGCTCTTTCTCCCGCAATTTTTCAATTGATTTGCGCTGACGCATCACAACAAGCAGTTTCCCGCGTGCAGCCTCAACATCAATCTCGCACTTTTCAATGTCTTTCAATATTCTGGTTTCTTCCCTATCCAGCCAGTTCAAATACTGGACATGGCCGGATAACTCACTGGATCCCTCACGGGCACGCATAGATTCTTCAAAACCAAAGACCTTGTCTTTCACAAACTGTCGCACTGATTGCAACTGACCCTTGATGCTGTTGAGCCTGCGCTGGTTATCTGCCAGCGCCATTTCTGCGGCCTTCTCAAATGCCTCCTTGGCATCCAGAAGCCTTTGCAATGAGAATTTAAAGGCATTCATGATATAGCCTTTGTCATACCTTTGACAGTATCCTGCCATCCTGTTGCGACATCAGGTTGCTGGCGAAGGAACTCGTTAATAGCGTCTATTTTCTTTACAGCTTCATCGATCCTGGCGTTTGCCCCCGGGACATAAGCACCGACATTGATCAGGTCCTCCGCCTTTCTGAACACTGACATCATAGTCCGCATTTTGCCGGCGATTTCCCTGTGTTCCCTGCCGACAATGTCATTCATCAATCTGCTGATCGACGCCAGCATATCGATTGCCGGATAGTGATTCATCTCGGCAAGCTGTCTGGACAGACATATGTGCCCGTCTAATATGGATCTGGCAGCATCGGCTATTGGGTCATTAAGGTCATCCTGCTCCACCAAGACCGAGAAGAAAGCGGTGATACTGCCACGCCCAATATTGCCGGATCGTTCAAGAAGTCTGGCCAACAGTCCGAAAACACTGGGGGTATAACCCTTGGTGGTGGGGGGTTCACCGGCGGCAAGGCCAATCTCTCTTTGCGCCATTGCGTATCGCGTAATCGAATCCATTATCAGCAGGACATTCTCGCCCTTATCCCGGAAATATTCTGCGATAGCCATAGCTGTCGCTGCGCCCTTGATCCTCATCAGCGGCGACTGATCAGATGTAGCCGCTACGACCACCGACTTCGACAGTCCCGATCCCAGCGATTTCTCCAGGAAGTCTTTGACCTCACGACCCCTCTCCCCGATCAGCGCAATCACATTCACCGTGGCGCTGGAGTTCCTTGCGAGACTGCCCAGCAAAACACTCTTCCCGACTCCGCTGCCAGAAAATATCCCAAGCCGCTGGCCTTTGGCGCAGGTCAGCGGACCATCAATAGCCCTTACTCCTGTCATAAATACTTCGGTCAGCCTGTGCCTTTCCATCGGCGCAGGCGCGGGATTATCGATATCCACGTAATCCAGCTTGCCCTCTATCGGCCGGCCATCTATCGGCCTTGCCAGTCCATCTACAACCCTGCCCAGCAAGCCCGGACCGGCCTTGACCTGCAATCTGCCGCCAGGTATCACGCGCGCACCAGGCCTGACTCCTCCCAAACGCTCAATGGGCATAAGAATGACTGATCTATCCTTGAATCCTACGACTTCAGCCGGAATCCGCTTATTCTCACCCTGCTTCTCGCTTTCTATCCAGACAAGGTCTCCGACTGATATCCGCGGCCCTACTGATTCTACTGTAAGGCCTATGACATGCGAGACACAACCCAGCGACCTGGCCGTGCACTCACTGCCAAGATCGCTCATGCCATCAAGAAGATTCAGACTGCTTGTATCTCTAACTTGCATTCCTCATACGCTCCCTAAGATGGTCGCCAAGGAGAGAAAGTCTCTCCGACACACGTGCATCAAAATACCCATTACGGCTTTCGATCATCACATCACCTTTTGAAAGCGACTTATCAGAAACAATCTCAATATTATCAATTACACTTGCCCCCTGCTTCTCGGACCGGAGAGCCATGATATCCATGGCATCAGCCTCATTCATCCTGATCCTGACACCCTGAATGTCTGTTATTGGTGACAGGACCTCTTCTATCACACCCCTTACCATATCCCTGTCAGGCAGCTTCTCTCTTATGATGGCTTCCGCGATACGCATTGAAAGCTCGATCAGCTGGTCAGTGACTTTACGCTCGAAACTGTCGAGGAACTGATTTAACGACGTCTCGATACCGTCAAATTTCCTGTCGTACTGAGCCTTCAAAACGGTCATTTCCGCCTTGTACCTGGCTTCTGCTTCGCCGTAGCCTTTCTTCATCGCTGCCGCCAATGCCACGCTCTCCCGGTTTGCCTCATTCTGCTCGACCTTGCTCCTGGCCGGGTCGCAAGATACAAACCGAGTGATACCCCTGTCCATTACCAGACTAGACATAATCATCGTCTTTGCCCGTCCCTATGCTTATTTGGCCATCAGTCTCCAGTGATCTTATGACAGCGACCACCTCGCGTTGTTTCGCCTCGACCTCTGACCTTTTGATCTTACTGGCGAATTCCATTTCTTCTTTAATGGTTTCCACCGCTCGTTTTGACATATTACTGAAAAACTTCTGCTTCAAATTCACAGAGGCATTCCTGAGCGCTACGGAAAGAATGGCCGTATCCACCTCCTGCATTATTCTCCTGATTGCCGGATCGTTAAGCTTCACAATATCCTCGAATGTGAACAGCCTGTCCTTGATATGGTTGGCCAGCTTTTCCGAAGTGTCCTCTATAGCAGCAAGCAGTTCCTCCTCAACCGACCTATCGACATGCTGCAGCAGCGTGGTCAAAACATCGACTCTGTCACCTGAATCGACTTTGTTAACCTTTCTGGACTGCACAACTATCTTGGATTCCACATACTTGTCGATGCTCTCAAGAACTTCCGGCGATGGGGTATTGGCTTTGCATAGATATATAATAGTCTTCCGTCTTACATCACTTGGCAGCATCTGAAGGACTTCGCCTGCCACAGTCGAAGAGAGATGCTTGATCACCGCACCGATGACCGAGGGCTGTTCGGAATTAAGTATTGCTACAATCTGGTCGGCGGATGCCGCTTTGATGCTTGAAAACGCCTCCCTGTGCTCCGTTCCACGCTCCTGGAGAATAGCGCTTGCCCTCTTCTCGCCAACCGCTTTTATCAGCAGAGAATTGACGAGGGTTTCATCGCCATGCACCGTATTGCCCATCGAAAGAATACCGGCCAGCGCATCAGCTATCGCGGTCCTTCGTTCCTCGCCGGATACCACCCCAAGTCTTCTTATGGCATTGGCAACCTGCGCCATAACATCCGGCGCGAGTTGCTGAATAATCTGAGCGGCGAGCTTTTCATCCATGCTTGCCAGCAATATTGCCACCTTTTGTCCATCATTGAGCTGAATAGTTTCGGCGCTCATTAACTGTACCTATTATCTTGGGTTTTTACTGACGCTGGTGATCCATGCCGCTATCGCATTGGGATTCTGCTCGGCCAATCTCGACACATGCAAGCCGACATCCTCATCGCTAGCTCCTGCTGAACCGGCAATCGCCTTTCCTCCGGGCATACCGTAAGAACCGACGCTGGGATAATTTGCTGACATAGATGCCACCGATGTGCCCACTTCTTCGTGCTGAACAGACAGTTTTGCCATTACGCGCTTGCTTGCGATCAGCACCGCTATCAGCGTCAAAAAAGCAACTACGCCATTAACCGCAGACCTTATAGAAAACGGCAGAGACTGCATCATCGTCGGCTTGGCAGCCACCGCAGCCGCTGGAAATTCCATTTCCACAACGCTTATCTCGTCTTTGCGGTCACCGCTCACAACCAGGCCGACCGCACTTTTCACCATATCCTCAATCCGCTTTAGCTCTTCAGGCTTTCTTTCCGCCGCGCCTTTGGCTACACATACCGCAACGGAAATCCCCTTGATCCTGCCACCACTTTCAGACATACGCTCGAGATCAACAGGAACCTTATATTCGTTTACAATGTCATCTTTCTTGGTCTTGTTCTGTTCCACCGATACAGTCTGAGGATTTCTGACCGACACGTTTGCAACTACGCCAACAGCCCCGCCGGACCCGGAACCCGGAGAGCTTGTGCTCTCGCTCAGGATCTTCTCCGAGACAATAACCTTGCCCTCGTTATCATATTTCTCTGAAGACTTCTCTATCTTGCTGAAATCCATCTGAGTGCTGATTCTGACTATAGACCTGCCAGCGCCCATAGCCTGATCAAGCATCGTCTGCGCTTTTTTGGTCAGCTGCAGCTCCACTTTGTCCTGCATCTCCAGCTGATCGCTTGCCGCACCCATGGAGTCAGCACCGGTATCCGACGGCTGCATAAGCATGTTACCCAGGTGATCGATAATGGTGATCTGCGAAGCCGACAAACCAGGAACAGCGCCCCCTACAAATTGCTTTATGCTTCTTACCTGGGCCAGGCTCATGGATGCTCCGCCGGCCAGACTCAGCATGATGGATGCGCTTGCCTTTTTCTCAGCCTCAGTCGCAAACAGTTTATCTGAAGGCATAACCAGTGTGATCCTTACGGATTCAACACCATCCATACTGGAAATTGTGCGCTCAAGCTCGCCCTCCAGCGCTCGCTGGTAATTTACCTTCTGCGCAAAGTCAGTCAGCCCGAACTTCGGCTGTTCAAACAGCTCGAATCCGACATTCGAGTCAGCGCTCTTAAAAAGACCGGCCGAGGCGACAAGAAGACGCCCTCTATAAACATCTTTAGTCGGCACATAGATACTCCTACCACCATCTCTCAGCTCCACCTTTATGCGTTCTTCCAGCAGTTTTTCCCTGGCTTTTGATGCATCCTCAAGCGCCATATTTGATTTGAGCAGTCCGTAGCTGGGACGCGAGGTCCAGTACATGACCCCGCCCATAACGCCAACGACCATTATCACCGCCGTCAATACGCTGACCTTTTGATTTATACCAAAATGCGTCCATATATCACCGAGCTGGCGTCCAAGTAATCCTAGTGCGTTTGCCATTTTGTTTCTCCCTCCCTTTAGGGTACACAATCAAATCATTTAAAAAATCCGGCAGTGAGACATAGTCACAAACTTACGGCTGCATCTTGACGATCTGCTGATAGGCATCCACCAGTTTATTCCGAATTTCCATCATCAGCTCAAACGCCACACCCGCCTCCTCCATCTTTATGGTAACATCGTGGAGGTTCTTCGTCTCTCCGCTGACAAGGCCCTGGATTGATGCGTCAGCACTCTTCTGAAGCGTATCAACTTCGTTAATCAGGCCGCCCAGTATATTCTTGAATTCCCCGGTTTTCCCCGCTTCCTGTCCACCGCCGATCTTGCTGTCCAGGCCATAAGACATGTCATCAGAAAGACCGCCCAATCTAAAATCATTTCCAGATATATTCATTGTTATTTACCTATTCCAAGTGCTGCCTGAGCCATACTTTTTGCCGATTTAATCGCCGCCAGGTTGGCTTCGTAAGACCTAGTAGCGCTCATCATATCCACCATCTCCTCCACAGGATTGATATCCGGCATACTGACATATCCATTCTTATCCGCGTTGGGGTGTCCGGGCTTGTACACCGTGCGAGGGGCGCGATTATCATTTATGATGCCTTTCACCTCAACGCCAGCAATCCCGCCCTCGACATCCCCGTATTTGATTGCGTCTGCAAGCTTTGTGGCAAAAACGATCTCCTTACGCTGAAAGACTTTGCCGTCCGGCCCGGAAACGGTATTTGCATTGGCAATGTTATTAGCGATAACCTCCATCCGCTTCATTTCGGCATCCAATGCCGAAGCACTGATGGCCATTGACGGAATCATGCTAATATTGTCTGACATAACCCATTCTCCTGTAATTACTTACTTGCGATGACTTTGCGCAGTGTCTGGAATTTGCCGCCTATCGCTCTGGTGGCAAGCATATAAAGTATGTTGTTCTCGCTGATTGCAGACAGCTCTTTCTGGCTGGAAACATTGTTGCCATCCGCCTTGAATGCAGATGTCCTATCTTCCTCAATCTGAGGCTGATAAGCCGCCAAAACCTCGGAATCATCGCTTTTTACTGCACTCGCCAAGGTATCTCTGAAACTGACATCTTTTCTGACATAGCCCGGCGTGTTTGAATTCGCCAAATTATTGGCCAGAACCCTCTGCCTGGTAGCACATACATCCAACACCTTGCCGAGATACTGTATTGAATCGTTCATTGTCTCTTGATTAGCAGATGACATGCCACGGGAGGTTACGCGCTGCTTTCAATGGAAGTAGAATCGAAGGGTCTGCGAGAGAATAGTCTGCTATCCAAAGAATCTTGTTTCAGCATGAGGATTTTTGATTTTCCCCTTCGTAATCTTAATCATAATCTTGCTCATAATCATCTCAGGGGCATGAGATTACGATAACGATCAGGATTACGATTAAGACTCCCGTGGAACGCTACTCAAATCATTTCTCAGAATTATACTGCTATCTGCAAAGGACTGGTCTTTTTATACTCATTAAGCTTGTTTCTTAATGTTCTGACGCTGATGCCCAATACTTCGGCTGTCTTGAACCGATTTCCGCCTGTTGTCTTAAGCGCCTTCAATATCGCATCCTGCTCGATTTCCGAGAGATTATAAGTCAGCAACCCTCTGGCATCGGCAGGGGCATTACGCTCCTGTGAATCTACGCCTCGAATCTCGGCAGGCAGTGACTCCGGCATCAAGGCAGGCCCCGCTTCCATAACAGTAAGCCTATGGACTAGATTCTCCAATTCCCTGACATTGCCGGGCCAGGAATACGCCTTCATGATTTCAAGGGTTTCAGGCATGAAATGCAATTCCGACTTCTTACCCTTTACCGCCGATCTGAATCTCTCAAGGAAAGCCTGTGCCAGTATCGGAATATCGTCCGGCCGTTCTTTCAGCGCAGCGACATGGATCGGCACCACATTCAGCCGGAAATAGAGATCCGTCCTGAACTTTCCTTCTGCAATATAGTCTTTTATGTTTCTATTCGATGTAGCGATTATCCTGCAATCTGTTCTTATCGATTTTGTTCCGCCAACTCTTTCGAACTCCTGCTCCTGAAGCACCCTCAACAGCTTCGACTGAATTTCCAGCTTCATTTCTGTAATCTCATCAAGCAGAAGTGTGCCTCCATTAGCCAACTCAAACCTGCCCAGCCTGCGACCGGAGGCACCGGTGAAGGCCCCTTTTTCATGCCCGAAAAGCTCGCTATCCATCAAGGTGTCCGGCACGGCAGCACAATTCATCCTGATAAATGGCTCATCCGCTCTGGCACTCATGGAATGAATCGCCTGAGCGACTAATTCTTTGCCGGTCCCGCTTTCACCGGAAATCAGGACAGTTGCATTGGAAGCAGCCACCTGCTTTATGGAGCCCATCAATTTCTCCATCATCGCAGACTGTCCGACAATCTGCCGTCCGCCTGGCAGAGCCCATCCCAGCTCTTGCTTCAGGTAATCATTTTGCACCTGCAGATCCACCCATTTCCGGGCGCGCTTGACAATCATCTCCACCTGCTCAGGAGAGAACGGCTTCATAAGAAAATCAAAAGCCCCCATTTTCATAGCCTCTACTGCCTGCTCAACCGTGCCAAAGGCGGTCACCATGACAATGAGAGAAGCCGAATTTGATTCCCGAAGGTGCTTCATCAGCTGTATGCCATCCATGCCGGGCATCTTGATGTCGACAAACATAATGTCGTAGTCATTATCTTCGACAAGCCGTCTGGCTTCAATGCCGTTGCCGGCTTGCGTTATCTCTATATTAAGCCTGCTCAAAGTCTCGACGATAAATTCTCTCATGAGAACATCATCATCCACGACCAGTGCCGATTCTATGCTTGTCATCATATTTCCTCCGTTCAGGCTACACAGGCCCGGTCTTCGACGTTCTTATTGATTTCAGGTTTCGCCAGATATGCACCTGCAGGCGGAACAGGCAGGATGACGTCAAACACCACCCCCTTCTCCTGTTTAGTGGAAACAGCTATTTCTCCGCCATGAACAGACACAATCTTGTTACAGAGCGCAAGCCCAAGCCCAGTCCCTCCAGCTTTCTTAGTGAAGAACGGATCAAAGATATTACCGACATCCGCCTCCGATATTCCACAGCCATCATCCTTTACCCTCATGCGCCATGTTTTATCACTCTTCAACAGGGAAATCTCCACATGGCCGCCCTTTACACAGGCCTCAATCGCATTCAACCCTATGTTGATAAGCACCTGCCTCAATTGCCGTGGATCGCCATGAACCTCGGCGTCGGCACACTGGTCAGCCATACTGAGGATGACGCCTAATTCATCGGCCCGCGCCTGCAACACATCGCTGGATTCAGACAATAGCCGGCCAGGACGAAACACCTCACACTGCAGCATCATAGGACGCGCATAATTCAGGAGGGTGGTAATAACATAGTTCAGGTTTTGCGCACCTTCCACTATCTTCGCCGCAAGCTTCATATGCTGAGGCTGCCCTTCCAGATCCCGCCTGAGAAGTCTCGCAAAACCTTCAATGGTACCAAGCGGATTACGTATCTCATGCGCCACGCTAGCCGCCATTTGGCCAAGAGCTATCATCCGCTTGTGACATTCCAGCTTGGCCTCCAGCGCCCTCATATGTGTCACATCCCTCAAGACCTCGACCGCACCAATGATAGAGCCGTCAGGAGAATAGATGGGCGACACACTGGCAAGCACTATGGTATCCGCACTGACACGTTCGACATCAACGAAGGATTCCCCGTTGTTGATAACCCTGGCCAACATATGAACATCACCCAACCCGTTGGTAATCTCCCGGTATGGCTTGCCAACTATCTCCGCACTACACCTGCCAAACAAGCGCTCCATTACAACATTATTGCGCTCGACATTTAGGCTGGTGTCCACGACGAGCACGCTATCGGTAAGACTCTCGATTATACACTGCATCCGGTTTGACATTTCCTGCAGCTCCAGGACTTTGCCGGATAGTTCAATATTCTTGCTGATCAGCTTCCTATTGGTCACATCCAACTCGCCCCTGAGCGATTCATATGACGCTTTTAGCATATTGCTCTGCGCGTCAAAAACCTTATAGGCCTTCTTCAAGTCATTGAGCATTGAGGCAGAGCTCTCAGCTTTTATCTCTTTATCGTTTGCGACAGTGACCATCAGTGTTTTCCTTTAAAAATCAGGCGACATCGGGCCCGCTGTTATCCGCCTCATATTCACCAGTCAGAACCAGCGCCCTCTCCAGCGTATCTGATATATCGTTACGCAGCATTTTGATATAATTGAGTTCCGCACCATTGTATTCCAACGACAGTAGATTCCGCGCTGTCTTCAGAACCATACTGGCTCTTAACGCTGCATATTCAGCCTTCTTAAGCAAAAGAACGGTGCCCCCAAGTTTTTTGGCCTCGCCTGCACTCCGTATCGCCACCAGTGTGTTATGTACGATCCGACTCATCTCGCGCCCCTTGACAAGCGCCGACATCAGGCTGTTATTTTCCTCATTCATAGACAGGCCCTCACATGTATTTCTCCAACTTCTTTTTGCTGGCAATGATGCCTTCTGCGATGTTTTGCATTTCCAATATGACCTTTACATCAGCGATACCTGCCGCTTTGATCTCACTACTGCTTTTGGCAAGATACTGAGCCATCTCCTCGACTCCACCGCTGTTTAACACCACCCTCGCCACCCTGAAATTAAATTCTGTGACCGGCATAACGGAACCATATTTCCCGCCGATTACCTGACTCATCAACCCCACCAATCCCGGCAGATCACCGCTTTTCTCCATTCGATCGAAACAGATCTTATAAATACGCACCGCCTCCGCTTTTTGATCTTTCTCGGGCAGGTTATCCACCAGCTTGACGATTTCCGCGGCATAAGATCCAGGCTGCCGACCCTCCCTCACATCCAGCAGCAGCGACTCTATCTGCGCAAGACTGATAACAGCCTTGCTTGAAGCATCTTTATCCACCAGAGACAGCCTGCGTTTCGCCTCGAGATTCTGTCCATCGCTAATGGCCATACCTGCCCATAACAGCGCGGCTTCGGACTTTGTCTCGGAGCGCCCATCACTGCCGCAAATATCACGAAGACGCTGATCAGCCTTGTCTCCGGCGCCGAGCTGCAACAGGCATCTGGCATCGCCCAGCATGGCCTCGGCAATTGCCGGATCCAGCGTATAAGACAATTGCTTCGCCCGCTTGCTGTCCTGCTGTATGTAGTGCAGCAGCAAGATTCTGTTATACTGGACCTGGGCCATGGAATACGCACCTATCCGCTCCAGTTCTTTGGCTATTCCCAGAACCACTTTGACGGCAAACGGGTCTGCAGGATTCTCGTTTGAAGCCGCCACCGCCACACTTATCAGATTTGCCGGACTGGTTGTATCTTTCGCCTCGATCACATAGAGCTTGTACAGGGCTTCTGATCTGCGTTTCTCATACGGAAAGCTTGTAAGGTAGTCTGTAACCACATTCTTGGCATCGGAAAGGTTGTTGGTGGCTATCATTATATCAGCAATGCCCAACATGGCCTGAACGGCATATTGAGGGTCCGGCTTCCTTTTTAACAACTCCGTGTAGTACTGCTGAGCCCTGGCTGGCTGCCCCAGCTTATATGCCAACTCACCACCCTTTGCCAGAAGCTCATCCTTTATCTCTTTGCTTGTTGCCTCGGGCATGCTTATGTATTTATCGACAAGCAGCAGGGCTTCATTTTCTTTCCCGTTCCTGCTTATCTCTTCCACTATTGATTTGAACTCCTGATAACTGACATCATTCCACGAGAAACGGGATATGAACACCTCGAGAAGACGTTCAGCATGCTTTAGATTTCCATCCCTATGCGCCATCTGAGTCATCATGAGCAGGATCTCGGCCTGATGCTTGCCAGGCTCCCTTTTGAAGAAGAGGTCTACGTACACTCTGGCATTATCATAATCGCCGATATCGAAGCAAAGCCGGGCGCTCCTGAACAGCGCTTCATCGACCATGATGCCACCGCCAGCCTTTATCATCTTGCCGTACATCACCAACAGTCGCTCAAGTATCTTCACCCTAAGGGCTTCATCGGTCTCAACTGAATTGCCTTTCCAGTCCTTAAACCATTGCGGATCCTTGAGCACTTTCTCCAGGGCAGAAGCCTTCAGCATCTCAGCCTCCAGCCTGACGTCCTGCGACGCATTTGACTTATCTATTTTATCCATCTGAAGGCGGAAATCAGTCCAATTGCCCATTTTGAATGATCCCTCGGCTCGCGCTTTAAGCAGATCAAATTTCTCCTTTTCTGAGGTAGCCAGCCAACTGGCCTGCGCATAAGAATTGGTAAAAAGCGTAAAATCGCCCTGCAGACCGGCGGATTGCATCAGAGCTTTATACACTCTGTAATAAGTCTCCGGCCTTTTATCCACAGCGAGGAGTCCTTCACAGAATTGATTGACGAGGATGGCATGCGGATTCAGATTAATTGCAGCCTCGCGGACATGGAATTCGATCCTCTTGAGCATTGCATCATATCTGGCCTCATCAGTCATAGCACTTTTTTCGGCCAGTCTATAATATTCGTATGCCACTTCGCTTCTTCCGACCTGTTCACACTGCTCTCCAAGCTTCGTGTAGGAAACACTTAACATTGCCCTCTGTTTACGCAGATCCTCAAACATTGCGATCATTTTAGGCTTGAGCATAAGGATGGATATCAATGTGCCCACCAGCATCAGCACGATCGATAGTAATGCCGCCAGCTTATGTAATCTAACATCAAAAATGTTGATCATTCTGTCATCCTCAAGATATTCATCTTCTGTCCGATCTGATCATATTCATGCCCAAAACAGCCTGCCGCTCTGTTCTTCCGGCCAACCTGCGGGATGATGACGCCGCCGCCTCTATGGTCTCGAATGTGTCGATATCGTTGGAATCGAGAAAACCCAGCATAACAGAAGACAGCTCCTCAGAAAGCCCGACCAGGCACAATCTCCCTCCACCAGCTCGCAGATTCTGCTCCAGCTCTGCTATGCAATCCAGCGCCTCACCTGAAAAGCCTTTAACCATACTTGCATCCATTGCGACCCAACCCGTGACATCCCGGATAGCATTTACATCAGCGACCGTGACCTCGCCCCTCATACTTATAACGGTATAAAGCCCGGCCTTACGTGTTCCAGCGTCTACTGCCACGTCGATATTCTTCGTCAGACGCCGCAGCTCGGCTATATCCACAGGTTTCCTTAGAATATGGCTTATGCGTAAACTCTCCTTGTCCTGTGTATCTATAGATGATGGTTCCGCCGTAAGCATCATGATAACACAATCGCCGCCCATAGATCTGATCATCCCTGCCAGCTCGATACCAGTCCCATCGCCCAGCCTGTAATCAGACAGCACCAGCGCATATTCGCCGGACTTGTATTCGTGCTTTCCCTCGGCCACACTATTCGCACGCCTGACTTCAAAGCCGCTATCCGCCAGAGCCCTGCAGACTGTCCAGCCAGTAAGCTCATCGTCCTCTACCACAAGAGCCCTGCGCACTGTTGTATTATTACAATTCATTGTTATCAGCTGTAGGTAACCGGGGGATTATCATGACGCTTCCCGGCTCCAGCTTCCCCCCATTCAACAGAATTTTTCTATTGGCCTGCTTCAACAAAGGAGCCTTGTTCACGTCATTATAGACTATAGATTGCCCCGCTATTGTCTCAAAGGTATCTCCGCTCTTGACCTCGTAATACTCGAACTTGCCAACCTTGAAGATCGCATCCATATCAATGCCTTCTTCACTGTCTTTAGCCTCTGCTTTCTTCAGTTTATCGTTTAAATCCTGGATGGCTCTTTTAAGCTCAGCGACCTCGGCCTCCCGTTGCAGGATGATATCATTCGCTTTGCTTGCCATTGCCCGGAGCTCGGCAATCTTCTCATTCTTTTCCGTGATACGCAGACTCATTGTGTCATATTCAATCGCCTTGCGTTCCAAGTCCATCAGCCGTCCACTCTTGCCGATAACGGAACTCTCCAATAATCTCATCTTTGCAGCCGCCAGAGATTGAGTAAGCTCATCAACCTTTTGATCATCCTTGATAATAATAGTATTAGTGACGACGCTATTGGCGACAACCGTATTAGTGACGACGTTATTGGTGATAATCAGGCTGGGCTTTGGCTCTGCCACCACCTGCTGCACTATGTTTGATGCATTATCCGACTGATTTGTGACTGCAACAGCGACATTATCCAATGGTTCAGGGGCTACAATATTCTCAACATCAGTAGGCCCATCGGCTGTATTAACCGCGATATTAGTAGAAATATCGGCTGTAAATGCCGTCGATCCAAACAGAACTATCAATAAGATGCTAAGTATGTTTTGCTTCATATTATCCTGCCTTGTCGCATAACTAGCAGGACATATGCCGCAGAAGACGGTTGTTATAAGTGCTTATACATCAACATAAAGCACAGATTGGGCTATTTATTAGCGGTTCTCAGAAGAAGAGAATCGGAGAGTTTTGACAGGGTGCTTGTAGCGACAGTGCTTCCTTTTACGAAGAAATCTTCATGGCACTGCTTGTCGGAGAAGTTTGGCTTGTAACGTATGAAACAATGGAATTTGGAGTGCGGCGGCTTGACGCCGCTCTTTCTTGCAACCAGGCTTGACTGGCTGCGTATAGCATATATGGGCACAGAAAGCTGAAACGAAGAACGGCGCGTCAAGCCACGCCTGAGAAAAGCGCTGTCAAGCCAGCGCACTCCAAATATTTCTACGGCTTCGTAGATGCAGTCTTTGTGACACGAAGCCGTAGAAACTAATCTAAACCTGCAATTTGCCTGATTTTGCGCTGCTAGAAACGCTTGTTACAAGCCAAATTCCAGCCGGCGCATGACACATGCGCCGCTACAAACAGGAGAACTTTCCTCGCTGTAGCTGAGCTTGCTTGCCAGGCCATAGCCTCTTGGCGACGGCTGGTGTCAAGCTCAGGTCTTTTTCGCAAGCGGAAATGACGGTTGTAAGTAAATGGGTTCCGGCGCCACATCATGCGATATGGTAAAAGCAGCGCCCCTTCTAAAGACTCTCTATGCTTCTGTTAATTTTGCACAGTGCAAAATTAAGGCAGTAGATTGTATTCCTCTATTTTCTTATAGAGGGTAGTTCGATGAATCTGCAGCACATCAGCCGCTTTATTTTTATTGCCGTCTACACTGTCCAAAACAGATTTAATGAGCTTCTTCTCGCATTCGGCAAGACTCATCGGCCTTATCTGCATATCGGCGGCTGAATTATGAGCTGCTGCAGGCACTTCAGAAACCGAAACTTTTCGCGCATGAACATCGCAAATACCCAGTTCATCAACGTCTATCTCTGTACCTGAGGCCAGAATCACACTTCTTTCAATGACATTTTTCAGTTC
>CAMCYG010000031.1 GCA_945883775.1 Victivallis vadensis | reverse complement strand
TTTGCCGCTCGTGCCGAGAAGATGAAGAAGGCGAGGAACAAGTGGAACAACAGGCTGAAAAAATATCTCGCAGCGAATCCTGAGAAGGCGGATCTGTGGAGGAAGCATTTCGAACAGCAGATTCCGGTTAATATCGAATCACTGATGCCTGTCTATGATGTGACCAAGCCTGAAGCTACGAGAATATCATCTGGCAAAGCGATTCAGTCACTGGCGAAAGCACTGCCTTATCTTGTCGGCGGCGCAGCAGATCTGGCGCCGAGCACGAAGACGATGATATCAGGCGCAGAATCGGTCAATGGCGGAAAATATGCCGGCCGCAACCTGCACTTCGGTATTCGCGAGCATGGTATGGCTGCAATGCTCAACGGTATGGCACTGCATGGCGGACTCAGGGTCTATGGCTCGACGTTCTTTGTCTTTGCCGACTACATGAGACCGTCGATGCGTCTTGCGGCGTTGATGGGTCTGCCGGTGATATATGTATTCACACACGACAGCTTCTTTGTCGGCGAAGATGGACCGACACACGAGCCTGTCGAGCATATTGCCAGTCTTAGGTGTATTATGAACCTGACGCTAATCAGGCCTGGTGATCCGACCGAGGCGAACGCTGCCTGGATCGCGGCCATCAAGAACACCAGCGGGCCTACGGCTCTTCTGTTCACACGCCAGAATCTGAATGTGATCGATCGTACGAAATATCCGCCCGCAATAAACCTGGAGAAGGGCGCATATACTCTCTGGCAGAGCGGATCAGGCAACCCAGACGCGATAATTATCGGAACGGGTTCCGAGGTCGATCTGGCGTTGAGCGCGGCGAAAGAACTGTCCGGGAAATACAATATCCGTGTGGTCAGCATGCCTTCCTGGGAATTATTCGAAAAGCAGTCCGCCGAATATAAAGCCGAGGTTCTGCCGTCGGCTTGCACGAAGAGGGTTGTGGTGGAAGCCGGATCGCTGATGGGCTGGGAGAAATATATCGGCCCCAAAGGCGGCGCGGTTTGCATGAGCCGTTATGGCGCGTCGGCACCATACAAGATCCTCTGCGAGAAATTCGGCTTTACCGTCAAGAATGTCGTCGAGACGTTGGAGAAGACCATCAAGGGCTGAACGAGCACCGTAAGGCGTTGCGGCTTCTACAGAAGAAAAGATGATTCGTTTTCTTATCATCCTCTTCTGTAGGAGTCGATCCCCTGATCGACGATCCATTCCTGATTTGGCTTTACATTATATCTGCAATGTAATTACAGTAATTACATGAAAACCATGGAACTGAAAATAGCACAAATAGGCAATTCACGTGGAGTTCGTTTGCCTGCCGCAGCCATACGGCGCTATAATTTTAAGAAAGTGGTTATTATGGAAGAGCGAAGTGACGGCATTTTGTTGAGATCGGCCGGCACTGCTATAGATAAATTATCCTGGGCTGATGCTGCGCGTGAAATGTCGGCTTCAAATGAAAGCTGGAGCGAGCTGGATAATGTTTCCGGCGATGGATTGGAAGATGTACCGTGGAATCCGGACAATAAATCCAAGGTAGCGGAGAAGCCTGTACGGTATAAGACTAGTCGCCGCAAGGGGCGTTGCTAATGAAACGCTACGATATCTATTGGGCCTCTTTAGATCCAGTAAAAGGCGCTGAAATTGCCAAAACGCGTCCCGTGGTAATCGTTAGTCTTGACGCGCTTAACCTGCATCTAAAAACGGTGACAGTATGTCCGCTCACCAGCAGCCTTCATCCATCCTGGCCATCTCGAGTACAGATTATATGCGATCGTAAGCCGGCAGAGATTGCGGTGGACCAGATCCGGACCATAAGCAAGAGTCGCCTTGGCGGCAAATTGGATAGACTTTCAGAAGAGGATGCTGCTGGATTAAGGCGTATTATCACAGAGATGTACGGGGAATGACGGAAAACAATTGAAACAAAAGGGAATATTTCGCACTATTCCGGCTAATCATAAGCAAAAACCATGTCACGATTGATAATAAAAGGCGGCAGGAAGATAGGCGGTAGATACACGGCGCCGGGCAACAAGAATGCGGCGCTGCCGATGCTTGCGGCTTCTCTGCTGACGGATGAGCCGGTCATATTGGAGAATCTTCCGCTGATCGACGATGTTCGCACTATGCTTGAGATACTCAGCGATATCGGCGCTGATGTGTCACTTGCTGGCCATAAGGTTACAATCCGTGCTAAAGGTATCAGGAAGCATAAGCTTAACGCGGAGCTCTGCAAGAAAGTCCGTTCATCAATCCTGTTTGCGGGTCCTATGGCGGCGCGGTTTGGAAATGTCACATTATTTCCGCCCGGCGGAGATGTCATAGGGCGCAGGCCGCTCGACTCGCATTTCTATGCCTTGAAAGAGTTGGGGATCAAGGTGCGTGGAAACGGACACTTGAAATTCACGCGTGGCAAACTTGAAGGCAAATGTATGCTGCTGGATGAGGCCAGCGTTACTGCCACGGAAAATGCCGTGATGGCCGCAACACTGGCCAAGGGCAGGACAGAGATATATAATGCCGCCTGTGAGCCGCATGTGCAGGATCTCTGCATAATGCTGAATGCCATGGGTGCACGGATCACAGGTATCGGCACAAACTGCATCAAGATCTCAGGCGTGGAAAGACTGCACGGAGTAAGGCACAGGATCTCGCCGGACTATATCAGCATTGCCAGTTTTATCACGGCGGCGGCGCTGACGGGAGGTAAACTGACTATTGATGGAGTCAAGGAATCCGATATGATTATAGCGGCGAGGGCATTCAGCAAACTTGGCATCATCTGGCAGATCAAAGGAGACAAACTGATCCTGCCAAGCAAGCAGACGCTGAATATACGTAATGATTTCGGCTCGGCAATTCCTAAGATAGAAGACGGGATCTGGCCAGCTTTCCCATCGGATCTTATGAGCGTGGCGATAGTCGCCGCAACTCAGGCGCACGGCACGATGCTGTTTTTCGAGAAACTATTTGAGAGCAGGATGTATTTTGTGGACCGTCTCATAGAGATGGGCGGGCGTATAGTTCAATGCGACCCGCATCGCGTTATCGTATCTGGCGCGGCCAAACTGCAGGGAACTCATCTTTCCAGTCCTGATATCCGGGCTGGAATGGCACTGGTGATCGCTGCGCTCTGTGCAAAAGGTACCAGCGTGATCGACAATGCCCATATCATCGATCGTGGCTATGAGCGTATCGATGATGAACTTCGTGCGCTGGGTGCCGATATTCAAAGAAAAGAGTGAAAGTGCTGCGTATAAAGTGTAATAAAATACACTAAGATTGCATACTTTTAACCTTTAACCATAAACTTTATACCTTACACTGCTTCATGGATGTCTTCGCACATTCGCTATACGGGATAACCGTCTGCAGTAAGACCGGGCTGGCCGGGGGCAGGGCGGGGTCAGGAAAAAAAAGATTCATCGAAGACTCAACGCTTTGGATCGCTGGTTTATTCAGTCTGCTTCCTGATATGATTTCGATGTGGCTTCCTTTTCTGCTTTTCCTGTTCGGGGACAGGCAGGACAACTTCTTTCACGAGTTCACAGACAAGAACATAGTGCTTTACCGGTATATGCACAGTCTGGTGCTTTCTCTCGGCGTTTTTGGCCTAATTGCAGTCATACGCAGGTCTTGGGCTATTCCGGCCCTGGCATGGTCAGTCCACGTGATTTGTGACAGCGTAACACATGATGCCGGAAAGTTCCGGACTACTCTTTTCTATCCCTTCACCGACTGGGGCTTCGATGGTTTTGCTTTCTGGATCGATCTCAGAGCCCTGATAGTATACTGGTCGGTACTTCCAGTTGTTTGGATCTTGCTTTGTCGGTATAGAAGAACATCAAACAGTACAGTGAGCTTATAGAAATCGAGCTATAGAGTTGAGCATCCCGGCATCTAAAGGCATTAATGCTTTTTGCCTTCTTCCTTCTTTGCCGGCTTTTCTGCAGCTGCTTCAGGTTCTGCCGCGGCTCCCTCAGCAGCTGGTTCTTCGGTACCGCCAGCCTTCAGTCTGTCCATCTGTTCCTGAAAAAGGGCTTTGGCTGTTTCCATTGACTGTGTCCTCTCGATTTCAGCCTTTTTTTTAGCGTCGAGTTCAGACTTTGAAGCATTCTTACCAAACCGTCCTTTTTTGGCCGCCTCAGCATCTTCTTCTTTTCTCAATTGCATCTTGCTTACCTTATCGTCAAATTTGGCAACAACTTTGTCTGCCTCTTCCGCGTTTCTTGTTTGCGTTTTTACTTTGATAGCTCTTGGAGCTATTGCAGATTTAGGGAAGCTTTTTCTTCCGTTGTTTGCATCTTCTTTCCAAGCTTTGTCTGCGGCTGCCAATGCCTTTGAGAACAGACTGGCCTCTTTCTTGATATCATCCGTCGCCGTCTTAAGTTCTTCCTTGGTCATTGTCTGACAAGTTACCGTCTTGTCGTGGTCACTAAGTTCAACAACGTAGATGATCTCTGCTCCTATAGCCAGACAGGCGGTCGTTAATGCAGCCGACATAAATCCAGCAATGAAAATTGATTTAATTATATTCATACAATGACTTCCTTAAATGTCTCATTAACTTAAGATACATGAGTATCGCAATAATGCACTTTGCAGTCAAATCGAAAGAAAGTATGTGTGGGGCAACGCGCAACATGGGTATAGGACAAAAAAGGTTTTACGTGATTACTTAAAATAAAAGTGCCCAGTCCTGCGTTATAAACAACAGGAGCTATTACGAATGAATATGGTCAGAATATCTATGATATTGGTATGTCTCGGTGCTGTATCTGCCGTCTCGTACGTGGTTCTGCATTTCAGTGAACAGTCAAAGAAATGGGAAGCGGATTATTTATCAGTACAAGCGGATCTGCAGCAACTGCAGGAAGAGTATGACTCATACAGGATCAGCGCCCAGAATAGAATGTCGCCGATTAACGAAGCGCCGGCATATTCGAGTCGACCGGTTTTTAGCAATAGTTCATCGGTTTTAAAAACGGCAAAAGTCGAGACAAACAGGCATGAAACATTTACCGTCAGGATGCCGACGTTGTCTGTTGATACCAATGCAATGGCAGCTTCCGGCAGACGGGGCGAGCGGCCTGAAGGTCGGTCGTGGATGGAGAGCCTGAAAGAGAGCGATCCAGTTCGCTTCAAGGAGATGCAAGCGGTGCGGGAGCAGACAAAGAATCAAATACAGAACTCATTTGCCAAGAAATCATTATACTTACTGGATCGCGACACATCAGGGATGGACGGAGCTGAGGCTGAAGAATACAACAAAATGATAACTTTATTGGACAATACTTGGCGCCTGAGTGAAAAGTTACAGATGCAGGGTCTTTCAAGGGCGGAAAGGCGGCCGCTGATGCAAAGCGTCAGGGATAATGTGAAGCAACTGGCTCCGTTATTGCTTAACGAACGGGACATGGAATTCTACAGAACCGGACTCAAGATGGGCTACGATGAAACGCAGGCCGCTCAGTTCGTGGACCAGATGAATAATGTCATAGAGGTCACATCAGTACAATCGCTGTATGACAGTATGCACAATTCGCGTCAGGGCCATTCAGGACACAGAACTGAGGCGGGTTTCAGGCATGATAGCTCTCCAAGCGTTGCCTTACAGCCAGCCTTACCCAGGTAAAGATCTAGCCTGCATTTCTCTTAGCGTAGCCCATGAGGGCCTCAACCAAACATCGCAGGACAGGGGTCCTGCTCCTACATCCGGAGGTAGGAGCCGATCCCCTGATCGGCGATTCTTTGCAGAAAAACAACCATTAACAGACAGTAGTATAGCATTTGAGAGAAATGCACCCTACTGGTTTCGACTCCAACGACATATGTCGTTTTCGCTCAAGCCGAAGCCTCGGCTTGCTTACCCCGGCAAGGCTAGCCCTGAGCAAGGTGCATTAGCACCGCGTCGAAGCTTGAGTCATAAGTCCTTGTGGATCAAGCGATGCTCTCACAGCCTCCAAAAAGCTGTGAGAGCATCGGGCTAGCGATCCATATTCTTGAGCAGATCTTTCAGCGCCTTTTCCTGGAAATTCCTATCAATGGCGATGATTGGATTTGCTGCAGAAACCGTACAAGTCGCTGTTGACCTCGCAAGCTCTGTCTTCAGGTCTTTGACAGTACCGTCGAACGAGTCCTTGCTGTTCGGCTTGATTTCTTTGACGGACGTCGGCAGTCCGATCTTATCCAGGATGGCTATAAACGGTTCCGGATCGAGTTCTTCAATATTAACCATGGTTTTCGGATCCCATATGCCCTTGGCGACGAGCATTGCTGCGGCCACCGGCGGGACACCGGCGGTATAGCTGATGCCCTGTGACTCGACTTCCTGATAGCACTTGTGGTGGTCGGAGACCTGATATATCAGGACTTCGCGTTTTTTGCCGTTCTTCCAGCCTTTGCAGAAGTTGCCGATGCAGGTCTTGCCCGTGTATTTCGGCGCAAGCGTCTTCGGGTCGGGGAGCAGCGCCTTGACGACCTTCAGAGGTACGACTTCCTGACCGGTGGTCAGCTTGACAGGCAGATGAGAGAGGAAGCCCAGAGTGCGCAGGACTGTGAACACATTGATGTAGTGGTTTCCAAATCCCATCCAGAACCGGATGCTGTTGGCATCTATGTGCTTCGACAGAGAATGCAGTTCATCGTGGCCATTAAGGTATATCGGGCACTCGCCAACGACAGGGAAGTCGTATACGCGTTTCACTGAATGAGTCGGGTATTCCTTCCATTTCCGGTTGATCCAGGTCCAGACTTTGATGAACTCGCGGAAATTTATCTCCGGGTCGAAATTCGTTGCGAAATAGCGGCCATGACTTCCCGCGTTGACGTCCAGGATGTCGATGGTATCGATCTTGTCGAAATAGCGTTTTACGGCCAGGGCACAGTAGGCGTTGACGACGCCCGGATCGAATCCTGCGCCGAGGATCGCGGTGAGCCCGGCTGCTTTACAGCGGCCTTTGCGTTTCCACTCATAATTTGCATACCATGGCGGGTTCTCGCATACTTTGTCAGGGTCCTCATGGATCGCTGTGTCCATATATACCGCGCCGGTGTTGAGGCATGCTTCCAGGACCGACATGTTTACGAACGCGTTGCCGAGGTTGATGACGATCTCCGACTTTGTGCTCTTGATGAGCTTGATTGTCGCTGGGATGTCCAGTGCGTCGATCTGACGGGAATAAAGCTTCTTTGATTTATCCTTGATGTGCTTCTTTCGTCTGACGCTGTCGATGATCTCATCGCATTTAGATCGAGTACGGGATGCGATGCATATATCGCCGAGCACATCATTGTTCATTGCCGCCTTGTGGGCTGTTACATGAGCCACGCCGCCGGCTCCGATGATCAACACGTTCTTTTTCATAGACTGCTCCCTCCTTACGAAAGACTCGCCTTATAATCCTTGTAACCAAATTTTCGCACTGTCTGCAAAGTGCCATCCAGCCTTTTTACGCAGATTGATGGCATGGGAAGACCATTGAACCAGTTCTTCTTTACCATTGTATATCCCGCCGCATCAGCGAACCGGACGACATTACCGGGCCTCAGTCTGGATTTCAAGTCGTATTGCCCGAATACATCACCTGCAAGACAGGACCTACCGGCGATCATCACCTTGCATTTGCCGGGGGCAGGGGTGTTGATTTTGGGGTTGGTGCGATATATCAGATGGTCCAGCATATGAGCTTCCATCGACGCGTCGACTATTGCCACGTCTATTTCGTTGTGCACGACATCAAGAACAGAGGCAACAAGTTCCGTGCATCCGGTAATTGTTGATTCGCCTGGCTCAAGATATACCTGAACGCCGAACCTGCTGCTGAAATTTTGCAATGCTGTGCAGAACTTGCCGATGGGATAGTCCGGTCTTGTGAAAGATATTCCGCCTCCGAAGCTGACCCATTCCATGCGCTTAAGAAGATCGCCGTATTCCCGCCCGAGGCGGGCAAGATTCTTTGCAAAATCACCGAAGTCGGCATTTTCGCAGTTGAAGTGGAACATCACGCCGGAGATGACCTTCGCGTGATTACGCAGAGCTTTTGCATCCCGGACACCCAGTCTTGAGAACCTTCTTGCCGGGTCGGCAAGGTCGAAGTGGGAATAGCTGAAGCCCGGATTTACCCGCAGGCCGACCTTCATCCCGCGCACATCTTTTATAGATGCTTCGAGCTGTGTGATCGAATTGAAGATTATTTTGTCAGCATAGCGGCTCACCTCGCGGACATCCTGTTTTGAAAAGCCGACGCTGTAGGCGTGGGTTTCCCCGCCGAATTCCTCATGGCCCAGCCTGGCTTCGTAAACGCCACTGCTCGTCGTGCCGTCCAGATATTGCCTGATGAGCGGGAAAACGGACCAAGTGGAGAAACATTTTAGTGCCAGAACTGATCTCGCCCCGGAGGATTCCCTGACCTGCCGGATCACTTTCAGATTCTTCAGAAGCTTCTTTTCGTCTATCAGATAATATGGTGTTGTCAGTTCCGGTTTCATTTTAGTGCCACATAAAATGCATTCGATTTATTATCTTTTCGATTATTTGTCAATCAGCAACAGGAAAAAATCCAATACTAATGTATATACAGGCAAGGGATGTATCTGTGCACAATTCGAAATGTATAGCTCCAGCGCCCAAACTTAGGCCAAGGCCAGCTGTTCTTCGAGGATGTTCTTTATCTGTTTGGCCATGATCAGCGCACTCTCAGACTTGTGATAGATTTTGTGGAAGTAGGTTTCGGCTTCATCCATAAAAACGCAGCCAGAGCTGCCGGTATAGGCGACGATTATAACGTCAGGGTGGGAAACGCGTACTTTTTTTGCCAACTCAAGACCGTTCATTACGGGCATATCTATATCGCTGATGATGAATTTAACTGGATTCTGATTGAGCATGTCAAAGGCTGCGCTCCCGTTGGTTGCGCTAATACACGAAAGTGAATGAATCTCAAGCACTTTCTCCAGCGTCTTCCTGACAAGGTCATTGTCATCCACGATAAGAACATCGTATGTCATCGTATCACCATTTTCACGGTTGATTGCGAGTGAAATTACTATGCGTGGCGGATTTGTCAACAGAAAATAAGTTATATTACATAATCCGATTAAGACGTGAATCCATCGAATAAAGTTGAAATAAGGGCGTATTCGCCGTAAATTACATCCTCGTGAAAATGAAGTTCCAAATATCCATAGTGGCGTGCTTGTTAGCGTTAATGTCCTGTTTGAGTGGATTTGGCGCCGAAAGCAAGACAATCCATGATGCGGTCAATGCCAAGGACCTGTCCAAGGTCAAAGCGTTTGTCGCCAAAAGCAATGCAACTGTTAACAGTACAGTGAAGGGCGGGGCCACTCCGTTGCATCGTGCCGCCTGGGTTGGTTCCAAAGAAATTACAGACTATTTGATCCGCAGTGGGGCGGAAGTAAACAAAAAGACCGATAATGGATCTACAGCCATGCATTGGGCGGCAAACAAGAATGACGCCCTGATAACAGAAGTATTAATCAGTGCCGGTGCTGATACGGAGGCCCGAACTGATAAAGGTTATACGCCTATTCATTGGGCGGCGATAGGTAATGCCGACAAGGTGATCAAGGTGCTTATAGCCGCCGGGGCACAGGTAAACGCCAAGGGGGATGATGGAATGACGGCGCTTCATCTCGCTGTCAGAAAGGAATCGATCGCCGCAGTCCGGGCCCTTATGAATGCCGATGCTGACTACAAGATCAAGGCGGCCGATGGCAATACGCCTTTGCATTTGATTAGAAGCACAGAAATAAGGGCGGTTATCGAGAAGGCCTTGCAATCCAAGGTCGCAAAACCCACGGTTGAGCCTGTGGCTCCCAAGGTCGTAAAAGCTACTGCTGAGCCGGCGGCACCGATTGAAACGCCTAAAAAACCTGTTGAACGGGAACAGGCTCAGAAACCAGTCGTGCGCCCTGTGCCTGAGCCGGTAACTAATTCCGGCGGCGATACAAAGGTACAGGACCTTGGTGGTGGCGCAACCTACAAGGGGCAATGGTCTGACGGAAACATGAATGGAAGCGGCATATTGATGCTGGCTAATACGGAGAAATACGAGGGTCAGTTCGTCAATGGCAGGAAACACGGCCAGGGCGTATACATATTTCCAGATGGCGAGAAATACTACGGGACGTGGCGCGATGACAGTATGAACGGGCGCGGCATCTATTATTTCAGTAACGGCGGCAAACTCGAAGGCGAGTGGCGGGATGGCTCATTCTCCAGCGGTTACGGCGTATATATATTTCCAGACGGCGACAAATATTCCGGACAATGGCGTAACGATACGATGCATGGGCGCGGAGTCTATATTACGGCACTTGGCAAGAAGTTCGACGGTTATTTTGAGAACAATTCCTATGTCGGCGGTGGCGATAAAGTTGTTACGAAGGACAAGGCAGCCGCAGAAAAGACAATGGACCAGCCGGTAGTCCGCAGGGCAGGTGCGCGCGAGAAGGCAGAGAGTATTCCGCCAATGCTATATGAATGACAGATATCCACATATTGATATAGAGAAAAAATGGCAGGATTACTGGAAAGAAAACAGCCTCTTCCAGTGCGACATAAAGAACGCCAGCCGGAAATATTATACTCTCACCATGTTCCCTTATCCATCCGGGACGATGCATGTCGGGCATGGCCGCAATTATATCATCGGTGATGCAGTCGCACGCTACAAGATGATGCAGGGGTTTAACATTCTCTCTACTATGGGTTGGGATGCTTTCGGCTTGCCTGCCGAGAACGCTGCCAAGAAAAGCGGCATTCATCCAAAGACCTATACGCTTGGTAATATAGCCAAGATGAAGGAACAGCTCAATTCCTGGGGCGTAGGATATGATTGGGAGCGTGAGCTGGCAACCTGCCATCCAGATTACTATAAGTGGACTCAATGGATCTTCCTGGTCCTGCACGAGCGCGGTCTTGCGTTTCAGAAAAACTCACCGGTGAACTGGTGCGAACTCTGCACAACGCTTGCTAATGAGGAAGTACTGCCTGATGGGACCTGCGAAAGGTGCGGCAGTAAGGTCACAAAAAAGGATCTTACGCAATGGTTCTTCAGGATAACGGAATATGCCCAGAAATTGCTGGATGATATAGGCCTGCTGGACAAATGGCCCGAAAAAGTCAGAAACATGCAGGCGAACTGGATTGGCCGCTCTGATGGCGCCAGGATAGATTTCAAGATCACTGAGACGGGAGACCCGTGTCCGGTGTTCACCACCAGGCCGGACACGATCTACGGGGTCACCTTTATGGCGATCGCACCCGAACATCCTCTTGCTGACAAAATAATCAAGGGCGCGAAGAACGAAAAAGAAATTCGAGATTTTATCAAGAAGCAGCAAATGGTTTCCGCCGCAGAACGCGCTGATGATGCTACAAAGAAAGAGGGCATTTTTACCGGACTGCATGTCACCAATCCATATACTGGTGGAAAAGCCCAGCTTTGGGTGACGAACTATGTCGTGCTGGAATACGGGACAGGCGCAGTCATGGCTGTACCGGCGCACGATCAGCGCGATTTTGAATTTGCTAAGAAGTACGGCATACCCATCGAGGTCGTGATTGACAGGCCTGATAAACCATTGGTTCCTTCGGCAATGACAGAAGCTTATGTTGATGATGGAATAATGATTAATTCCGGTCCGTTCAACGGGAAAGGCAACAGGGAAGCGCTGTGCGACATGATTCAATTCGCAAAGGACCGCGGCTTTGGTGATTTTGTAGTCAATTACAGGATACGTGACTGGCTGATCAGCCGCCAGCGTTACTGGGGCGCGCCCATCCCGATAGTGCACTGTGATTCCTGCGGGGCGGTGCCTGTTCCAGTAGATCAGCTTCCCGTCCTCCTGCCGGATGATGTGGATTTCAAGACAGAGAAGGGCAATCCGCTCTCATGGCACCAGGGCTTTATCAACACAACCTGTCCGAAGTGCGGTAAACCAGCAAAGCGCGAAACAGATACGTTGGCCCAATGGCTCTGTTCCTGCTGGTACTTCCTGAGATATGTCAATCCCAGGATGAAGGATAAGGCCTTCGATAAGGCTGATGTGGACAAGTGGTTGCCTGTCGATCAGTACATAGGCGGCATAGAACACGCTGTATTGCACCTGCTATATTCGCGGTTTATCGTCAAAGTGCTTCATGATGCCGGGCATTGTTCATTCAGGGAGCCTTTCAATGCGCTGTTCACACAGGGCATGATATGCAAGAAGAGCGAGAAGGACGGCCAGCTCTACAAGATGTCGAAGTCCAAGGGAAATGTCGTAAGCCCGGATGCGCTTATCAGGGATTATGGAGCCGATACTTTAAGGCTTTATACACTTTTCATCGGTCCGCCCGACAAGGACGCGGAGTGGAATGATCGTGGCATAGAGGGTGCGGCACGTTTCTTGAAGCGGTTGTGGAGAATGGTTTACGAGACAAGGGAAATGCTTGTGTCATCCGCCGGTGCAAAATGCGATATGGCCCTGATGGCAGAACCAGAGCGTAATCTGTACAGAAAACTCAATGAGACCGTTGCCGATGTCACTAAGGATATGGAAGGCGATTTCCACTTCAACTCGGCGATTGCTTCTATAATGGAACTACTAAATGCGGTTGAAGACTGCAAAGTGAATCCCGACAGCTCTGCGCAGATGAAGGCTGTCTATCGCAAGTCGATCGAAACGATAGTGCTGCTGCTCTCTCCGCTGGCTCCGCATATTGCTGAAGAGCTGTGGCATGAACTTGGCAACAAGCCAAGCATCATACGTGCGCAATGGCCCGAAGTCGTCAAGGAAGCGCTGGCCAGAGCAGAAGTAGAGATAGTCTTACAGGTAAACGGCAAGGTACGGGGCAAGATCGTGGTGCCTTCAGATATGGCGCAGAAGGAGCTTGAGGACCGCGTCAGGGTAGATGCCCAAATCCAGAAATTCATTGAAGGCAAAACCATCCGCAAAGTCATCGTCATCCCCAACAAGCTGGTCAATCTCGCAGTCAGCTGATGTTTGCGAGGCTCATCATTCCTTTTCCTCTAAGTGTAAGACTTTGCCTGACAGACAGCTTCTTGCGATTTTGATATATCCCGCCAACCATTAAGCAGAAAGGGCATAATGATTAATAAAATTGAACTGATGCGGTCACAAATTGTGACCGTATCGAGTAAACGAAATGTTCGCTTTATGCCATATGCCTTTACCGAACACGGAGCCATCATGGCGGCGACTATATTAAATAGCCCGCTTGGATTTGGTGTTAAAGAGTCGCGGTCGAGATATGCTGTGAAACGTAATTAAGCCATGGGTTGTCTACAGAATATATCGATACGGGCGGTGAATCATGTCCGCCGCGATATGACAGGTGAAGAGAAACAGCTTTCCCTGATGATACTAGTCTTGTTTCTTCTCGGAGTATTTTTTCGCCTTTATCTGGCAATCGGATAAAATAGTTAAAGGTTTAAAGTATAAGGGGCAAGGTAAAGATGTGATTCCTGCGCCTTCCGGAATTAAGGTAGGGCGAGGCGTCCCTGCCGAGCCGTCTTCATTTGGTTGTGCCGGGGTAAGCAAGCCGGGGCCTCGGCTCGGCTTGCCTGCCCTTGCAAGGCTTCGGCTCGGACCTCATGGGCTACGTTAACAGAAATGCAGGCTAGTTCTTTGTGGTCGAGTCGGCGGATTCCTCGATACAGTAAAGATGTGTCTTGGTCCTCAAGATAAGAGATCTGCCCAATACAGCCGGAGAGGCCATGAAGCCTTCGTCGAGCACGTTGGTGGCTAGCAGTTCAAATGTGCGTCCGGCCTTTATCACTGTTGCCTTGCCGGTGGTGCTGAAAAAATAGATCCGCCCGTCAGCATATATTGGTGATGCATAATAATTACTGCGGATACGCTCCTGCCAGACGAGCTTCCCTGTCATGGCCTCGATACATGTAACAGTTCCGTCTCCGCTGACCATATAAATCAATTCGTCGACTAGAATGGGCGAGGACATGCGGGAAACTGCATGCTTGAACCTCCATACAACGTGGGTCTTTGAAACATCGCCTCTGCCATCGATCTTAATTCCCAACAATTCATTTCCTGTAATCATCAAGGCGAGCCCGTTAAGGTACAGCGGCCTTGCTGCGGTTGAGAAGGTGTCGTGCCCAATCTTCCATAGTTCTTTCCCGGTGGTGGGATCATAACTGTAAATGGCCTTTGAAGCCGGACTGAACATCTGGCACTTGCCGGTGATGTCGACAATGAAAGGTGTGCTGTATGCCTTTCGGAAATCACCGTCCATTTTAGGTTTTCCGTCGGCATCCAAATCGTTCCACTCGGCGGTGCGATCGGTCTTCCACACCGTTTTGCCTGACTGCTTGTCCAAAGCCATCATGTACTGCACATCAATACCATCCATCGTAAGGATCAGCAGATTATTGAAGATGATAACGGAAGAGCCGGGTCCTCGAAAATGGCGGCAGGGCAACTCCGTTCTTTGCCAGATAATCTTTGCGTTGGAAGTGTCTAGACAGGCAGTCCCATAGCTTCCAAAATGCACGTAAACTCGGCCCGGCTCGATTGCCGGTGATGGGGAAGCATAAGAATTTACATTATTGCCAAGCGGCTCGGGATTGGAAGATTGAAACAGCTTCTCGTTAAAAATAATCTTACCTGTTGCGGCATCGACACAGATTGCAAAGTAAGCACTGCCGTTTGTGTTGGCGGTGGTCAACCATATCTGGCTTCCCATGGCCACCGGCGTAGACCAGCCTTTATGCGGGATCTCGGTCTTCCATTTTACATTCTCGGTCTCGCTCCATTTAAGAGGGAGTCCTGCTGCTATTTGCTTATCTGAAGCTGAAACATGTCCGTTACCAAATGGCCCCCGAAACTCCGGCCAGTCAGCCCGTGCCAAAGGCAGAACAGAAACCACCACTAATAAAATGATCCAAAACATATGTTTGTACATTTGAATTCCTTTCTGTGCCAGTATCGAGCTAACCCGCATCAATGTAGTATTCATCTGGCCAAATTAAAACAAGTATTATCCTATAGTCGGGCGCATTTCAGTTCTGCCGGGACCCCTGCGACCTTGTGTCGCAGGTGAACAAGACTGTTGTATGCTAATCAACATGGAAGGTTGCTTAGCGCTGGTCAACCGTCTTGTTCACCTCCCGGATGAGCCGGCAGGGGTCCCGGCAGAACTGAAATGCGCCCCCTATAGTCGGCAGTTGAACTGGCGACTATAAATTGATGCCGTTATTTTACAAATTTTCGCCGATAATGTACAATCCTCTAAAAGGTTTGTGGGCTATTATCTTTTATGGTTAAATAGAAACGGCATTAGAAATTCAGAAAGCTGGGCAATTGCCGTTTCTAGGATTATGCAATCAAGTAGAAAGGAAAAGCTGTAATGAAGACTGTTTCAACGATACTGCTCATATTCACAATGTTGATTTCTACGTCGTTGGCGGCGGATAAGCCACCGAGAACAGCTTCTGAAGCGGACGTTAAGAGGGTCGAAGAGGCTTTGCCTTCTAAGGCACCTGCCGCGCCTGCTAAAGCCAGAAAAATCCTGATATTCAGTCTCTGCGAAGGCTTTAATCACTCAGTAATTCCTCTGTCAGCTAAGGCGTTTGAGCTTATGGGCAAGAAAACAGGTGCGTTCGAGACCGTCGAGTCATTCGACAAGACTGTGTTTGACCCGGCGAAGTTGGCCGAGTTCGATGCCGTTCTTTTGAATAACACAACGAATATTAAGCTGAACGATGCCCAGAAAAAGGCATTATTGGATTTTGTGAAGGTTGACGGGAAGGGTTTAATCGGAACGCATGCGGCTTCGGATAACTTTGGCGACTGGGCTGAAGGCGCCGCGATGATGGGCGGGATGTTCGATGGCCATCCATGGGGCGGCGGCGGAACTTGGGCGGTTAAGATCGATGACCCAGGGCATCCAATTAATAAAGGCTTCGAAGGCAAAGGTTTCAAGATCAAGGACGAGATATATCAGATTAAGGGCGCCTACTCCCGCGACACGCACCGGGTCCTGCTGAGTCTTGACATGAGCGATGAAGCCAATGTGGCGGCCAAAGGGCAGAAACGTGAGGACAAGGACAATGCCATTGCGTGGATCTACGACTACGGCAAGGGCCGCGTGTTTTATTGTTCCCTTGGGCACAATAACGATGTTTACTGGAATACGGGCGTCCTCCAGCACTATTTGGCGGGCATCCAGTTTGCGTTAGGTGACCTGAAAGCCGACACTATCCCATCGGCTAAATTGAAAAAGTAAGCCGGAAAAATGCGCGATGTTATCAGGCGCGGCTACTTGCCGCTGCCTGAATCCGTCTGGTTAGGCACTTGTTCTTTTCCGACAGAGATGATGATTGGTTTTCTTCCGGATACTTTGAGCTCAACCTCTGTGACGTCGGTCTTGGCTGCAACCAGAGCAAAGCAGTAGTAGGCCATGTCGGCAGTGCCCATTTCCGGCTCTTTCCTGTCTATTTGGCAGATGATTCTTTTATCTTTGATCTCAGGCTGGCGGAAGTTGACTTGCACAGATCCCGATCCTTCCGTATGCCGTAGCAAAACCAGTGACTCCCGGGCGAAGTCCAACTTAGCCTGTGCGAGCGCCTTCTCGAAATCCGTTCGGTTGTTCCATGCCCTGTTTTGCCCCTTGGATCCATTCTGCAAGAACGCATCCAGTTCACTTGGAGATGCGATTACCGTCGATTCGAAATTACTGTATCCGTGTTCACCCTTGGGAATCGGAACGATTCTGAAAGATACAGTCTCCTCGCCTTGGATATTAGAGGCAGAAGCAGAAACCATCAGCAATGCAATCATGCCCAGTCGTATTAGATATGTCATGTTCACGTGTCTTTCATACTTCTGCTTAATTCCGCCTGTGGCGGAACGCATGTGTGTTTCTTTAGCCATATCGCATGATATTTAGCTAATGAATCTTCCCTTTAACCTTTAACTTTACACTTTTAACATCGCAACGTTCTCGCCTAGCTACTGGAACCCTGCAAGTCAGGGCCAGCAGGCATGCCGTCATATTTCACAACACAATCCGGCTTGCCGCATAGCAGAAAACTGCTATTCATGTGGTCACGTTCATCCAGTCCAATACGTCTGAAGACATCGGCCCAGGTGGACAGAGCGCCGTATTCCTTGACCCTCGCATTAGAAACGGGCTCTTTCTCCCATTCAGGATGTTCTTCTACAAATTGCGCGTATACGTGTTCGGCGTGATCCTCAAATTCTGCATTGAAGAGAAACGCTCGCTGAATACTCACCACAGCCATGAGGCGTGTTAATACAACGTAGACAGCGACCATGAAGAAGGGGATAATGGGGAACAGATACCAAGGGTCTTTTGCGCCATCTTCTTTCATCTTTTCGTTGATAACCATCAGGTGCCAATATTCGTTATCCTGCGCTTCGCGAGTCCATTTCAAGATTTTACTTTTTTCGCGAACCAGCTTTTGATCCCGGTAGCAGCGCGTCATGAGAGCGTACTGCCGCATTTCCCAGGATCGGTACGGGATGCTCGCCAATGTCTCTATGAGCTTTGCCTTGGCTAGTGTAGTTTTTCTGCCGGTTAGCAAGTCCATAGACAAGAAAAAGCCTTTTGCCGCAAGTGAATAGCGGTAACGCGGTCTCTCCCTTGATGCTTTTTGTTCTTTCTTTAAATCGATACTCATGTTGTCTGTCTCCTTCTGATTATGCACGGCGTTGGGCCATACCATCTTGAATATCTGTTAGTTTCATTCCCTCCACCTTACCACCCCGCACTCTTCATTTCCAGCACTTATGGCAGGGAATTTGGCGGGTAGTTAATCTTTATCAATTCCCAGAGTAGGGAAGTGCCGGAAGAGAGGTATGAATGATGATGTATGAACCGTGGTCAGCCTGAGGGCGCTTCAAAGGGTGAAGTTATCACGAAGCTGACGAAGAATATCATTCGGCGGTGGTAATTCAGCACCCACCGCAGCAAGGATATCCTGCCATTCGGGGGATCCAGATGTGAGTGTGCTAAGGAACTCGGCAAGCTCCCGTGCGAGCGGTTCCGGTAAGCTGAATCGGCTTGCTGGAACCAATGTTCGGAAGATTCTAAACACGTCGTATCGATGTTTCTTGATATCGCTATTCTTGACATGTTTGTCGCCCCGTGCCTTTCGCTCTTGCAGATCGAGATAAGCACGAGCCTTTAGGGGGATGAGACAATGTGCGGGTATCGTAGGCACACCACGGATCATAATACGTGAACTTTTTACAAATTTGTAATACTGATCGTCGAGAAGAATAGCTGATAGACTGGCAACGTCCTCCTCGGAAGGAATTGGAGTAAGGTGAGTCGTTTCGGTTAGGTTGAGTATGTTTCTGCTCAACAACTCTATCATGAATGGATGTTCAGGGTGTTTTGGTCGTTTGAATCGGTAGAACTCAGGACGATGCTCGCTCTGTTCCATGCTCTCATATTTCCCCTCGTGGATGAATTCCCAGAAGCGGTCGAAGAATTCTTTACGCAACATAACTTACGAAATAATCGAGCCCTTTTACTGCCATCGCACATCCTCAAGTAAGTCAACAAGTGCCTGCTGAATCCGCTCGTCAGGGTTCTCGCGAAGCGACAGATAGACCGAGAGTGGGTCGGCTAATTCCTTATCACCGCAGATGATGTTGGGTGCATATCGCCATTTTTCGATCATGACGCTATTCTCGTCGGCGTGGGGTAGTTGTTGCAGTTTTCCCTCTGCGAGGGCTGTCTGATATGCAGACAAAGACATTGCAAAGACCGGATGTTGTGGATCGCCAATAGAAGTCTGCTGAGCGAGTGCTGACAAGCCTCCTTTCACCAGAGACAATTTATCCGGATTCAATATTCTAGCATAGGCGCATCCTCGAACGGGACTGCGCAGATGTGGTTCAATCTTCTTCCAAAGAGCACGTCTGTCGGTGGTAAATCCAAGGACAACTGCTCGTGCTTGTCCAACATCTTCGCACAGTCCGAATTCCTCAAGTTCGCGGCGTACTCTGGAAAGGGTCATGCGGGAATATCGGAGTTTATCTGCCCACTGTGCCAGGGACCAAGATGCAGTCTCATATCGCTGAAGGTATAACAAGACAACAGCATGTGCAGGCGCCGATAATTCATCGGATACATTAACGGATGCGATAGTTCCCCTTCGAGCCTTTTCCCTGAAGTCTACAAGCACCATAGGCAGGTAGATTTGTCTGTAAGGGACAATAAAAGGAATACCTCGCTGTACTAGTCTGTTCCTCTCGTAGGATGGCAGTGCTGGAAGAACTACAACAATGTCCGGCTTCAGTGCCGAACGTGCCATCATGACGTGCTTTTCCATTTGGGAAGCCGAAGGGGGCTCCCGTTTCTTGGCGACAAGCAACGCATAGTCCTTTCCAAACAGCAGAGCGTTGTACACATCATAGAGTTGCCCTATAAAGACAGGCAAAATATTTGATGCGTCTGGCTTGTGTTGAAGTTGTGCGCCTTCCGGCAGCACCTCCCCCATATAGTGAATGAGATTTTGGACTAGTTTATTCATCTAATAGCTCTAGTAACATTAGAATGCACCATAACATAACGTATGTTATGGTGCAACTATGATGTTATATGCTTCGCAATGCGTTATAGTTATGGTTCTTACGATTATATTATGTTGCTGAGCGCATGCCAGTGCTTTAGATCCTGTGTTGTTTGACCTCCTAAGTCCCCGTGTTAGCATATGCGAAGAATAGATGGGTATTCTCCGCATATTATGCGGTGATTAGGAAGTATATACATCAGCTTAAGGAATGGCTCAAATAATAGTGCGCTGGATGATCTGCTGGCCGGACTTGTCGACACACCACCGTCCATGCTCTGGAGTAAAAATGATTAAGTTCCAGTATCAAACAGAGGCTACTCCGATTGACGCTGATGAGGAAGCTGCATTAAAGTTGCCACAGAAACTGGCCGACGACTCTTGACATTATGTCAGATCTGACATACATTAGCATTGATGAATGAGAAACCACTGAGATGGCTACACGGTGAGATAAAGACGCCACCCATAAGTATTCAGGCGCGACGTGAGCTTGGTATGTTGCTTAGGGATCTGCAGGATGGTGCAAGCTTGGGAATGCCACAGTCAAGACCGATGCCGTCAATAGGGCGCGGATGCCATGAGTTGCGAGTTAATGATGCAAACAAGGTCTGGCGCCTTGTGTATTGCATACGGGCTGATGCAATTGTCATTCTGGATGTGTTTGAAAAGAAAACTCGTGCCACGCCGATGGACGCTATAGATAATTGTAAACGAAGACTAAAACATTACGAGGCAAGCATATGAAGAAACTAAAACACGGCTGGGTGGAAGGATCGGCACAGGATTTTCTGGATTTATCCGATGCCGATATGGAATATATACAAACGAGGCTGGCGCTGAGCCGTAAATTCAGAGAGATCAGAGCAAAGCGGCATTTAACCCAAATGGCCGTTGCCGACAGACTTAAGACTAGTCAATCTAGAATAGCAAAGATGGAGAAGGGTGATCCTTCTGTCTCAATAGACCTGCTGGTACTATCTTTGTATAAGCTAGGGCTTAAAGGTCGGAATGTTTTTGTGGCATAATTGACAGGTAAGCCATCCCGGCTCCTAGAAAACCCAACCGTCCCTATAGTTGCTACGGAGGGTGCATCAGGCAAAGCTTTAGTTTTTAAAAATGAACATGATGCGCAATCATACGCAAAAACGGCCATCAACCCAAGGATCGTTGAAATTGATGATTACGAAATAGCGCCGCATGAAGATAAGAAGACCAGGATCGTTGAAATTAATGATGACTTTGGTCCATGCGATATGCCGTTTTTAGATTGCGGAGCATCAGGTTAAAGGCTTCAATGGTTAGCGAATACATATCTGACCGCAGAAACTCCCAACGCAAGCAGTGACCCATAAAAGAAACTCTCAATCCTTGTTGCGTTCTTGCCATGTTTGATGCGATAAGCCCGTAAACTTAGCATCATCAGTCCTGCCACTATAGGAGAAAGAATTAGAGTGAAAGTGCGTATGTCAGCTGATTTTACGAACGAATTAGGAAAGATGAGTAAACTAATGCCGCCAATTATTAATCCCAGTATACCATAGCCTAATGCCGCCATAACCGGATTACGCATAGGAGGGCGGTTGAACATATGTTGGAAGCAGGCAATAACGAAATCGGGAAGGGATGATGTAAGAACCTCCAATACAATCGGCAAAACAATCTCAAATATAATTTCCATGGTTTTACCTAGGGATGCTGTAGGTCTTGAGTAACCACTGAATTGTCTATTCTCGTCATTTCCCGTCCAGTTTATGCCTGCTTAATGGCGAAGTAAAGGCGGTAGTGGCAGAATTAGTAATGGCGTATTTACCTGCCGTTCTTAATGACATTAATCTGATGGGGTGGTAAGGTGCAGGGGATGAATGCTGAAGTTACAACAACCCAGAATAGCAGTCAGGTACCTCATTGCCAAGAATCCTTACACTCCTGCGGGTATTTATGAGCAATTGATGACTGATCGGATTGAGTTGGTTCGGCAAGGGGCAGCTCGTAGTAGATCGATTAGCAAGGAACAGGCGCTTGTTTTGAGTCATGATCCATCCTGTCGAGTTCAAAGCGCTATTGTTGCAAATCCATCTGTCGCCGAGTCCCTGATTCTTGAGATGCGGCAGCGGAATAGAAAAATACCTCTTTCAGATTTTGCTATGAACATACATTGTCCTGAGAAAATACGGCAGGAGATTCTTAATTCTTGGGACTCATCTGCAAAACAATGGCTATCGCAGAAATGGGCAGCAGAATGGTATAACAATCCGCCTGCCCGTCTTCCTGGCAAAGAAAAGGCTCCATGACAGATCCCTGACGTAGCTAGGTCAGGGCCGATTCGCTATTAAAAATGCCCAGTCATTGTCAGATAGTTCGACTGATTTGAGGCAGATAATGGTCGGGTCAAATGTATTCAACTTCTCCCATATCCCTTCCTGACACGCGTAGCCCTTAAGGTCGAAGAGGTTAGATAAGGTGTTTAGCAGAGAAAGCTTTACCGGAATGGCTTTTGAGATATTTCTCAAAGGCTAGCGCTAAGACTTTATCTTGGAAAGCGGAGTAGAATGACAATTTCCATGGCTTAAACTTGGACGTGTGAGGTGAGCCGCCTTCGTTATGCTTAGAGATTCTTTCTTTGAGATCAACAGTGTAACCGACGTAATATTCCGTAGGGAAACGTACGCTTTTTATAATGTAAACGTAATGCATGAGAGAACGCCCGTGCTTCGCTTTAAGAGCTTCCTCCGTCGTTCAGGAAACTATGGAGGACAAGTCGCAGGGCACGCTTCGCCAGGTCAACCTGCGAAATATAATTATTTACAGTGGCTTTCGGGGGGGGGCACACCTGACTGGCAATGGGAATAATATTAGAAGTGTTTCTTTGCAAAGGCAAAGCCTGAGCCGGTCTTTAAATAACGTTCAAATGCGGCGGAACGATGTTTATCGGTGAAACCAACAACGACATCCAGTTTCCATGGGCGAAATTTGGACGTGTGAGGCGATCCACCTTCGTTATGTTTAGAGATTCGTGCGTCTAAATCATCTGTCATGCCAATGTAGCGTTGTCCGGGACATGACTCACTTTGTATTATATAAACATACCACATTATTCTCGGCTAGTCCCCCTTCGCATAAAGCTTCGTGGGACACCCTCCGCTCATGTCTTCAGGTGGCTCGCCACCCGAAGCCTTGGCGTAGGGTGGTGGAGGCGGGGGGAATTGAACCCCCGTCCGAAATGGAGTCACTCTAACTTCTACGCGCGTGTCCTGTCTATAAATCTCGCCTTTGTACCTGCCGACAGACAGGCCAGCACAAAGACCAGCATCCACGTAATGTTTCGCCCAGCCGCCCGGTTGCACAACGTCTGAACTATCCTGCTGTCGTCGCCTCACTCCCCTAGCAGGTGTCAAGGGTAAGACGTCACGGCTTAATTAGGCCGCGAGAGCCAGATTTGCATCGGCACTTAATGTTTTTTTCCGGTTGATTTACGAGGCCCACCGGAGTCCTCGGCGCGCAATTAAAGCTTCAACCATTACGTCGAAACCAATCGCCCCCATCAATTCACAGGAATTATCCCATATCGGACTTAAGTCAGCAATAGGAAAAAACAAAGGGATTTCTAACAGCGATGAGGTTAGCCCGAACTTCTCTTAACGTAGTACAGCTTTTTCTTGCTAATGAGAAGTTCGCTTAGCCATCGGCCTCGGGGCCGAGGACGATGGCGTAAGACGTAAAACTACACCGTGCTTCACGGTGTAGTCACGTGGCCGTCCCGTCTCAGGCCGACTGGTCGGCTTGTTTATCGCGTGACCACGTTGACGCGGTACGCGACTTCACGTGGCGGCCCTGGAAGGGTGCATTTCGCACAGGGCTGTGAGAAATGCAGACTGGTCTGATGTTTTTTTTTCGATAATGCTGAAAAAGCACAGGGCCGAACATTTAAGTGCTCGGCCCTGTTTTATTATTCTGAATCCTGTCTGCTGACTTGTCTTCTCTTAAGCCTTCTTCACTTTAACGGCTTTAAAGACGCCCACCTTCGGGAGTTCGCCG
>CAMCYG010000030.1 GCA_945883775.1 Victivallis vadensis | reverse complement strand
ATGTCGCAGGCACAGAAGAACCTGACGGTTCAACAGGTCGCAGTGTCACCCTGGCAGGTCATTCTGTCTGGAACATTCAATATTGCAGAGGGACTGACGTTGACGCTCAAATGTTCGGCTTCTCCTGCTTACAAGGTTGATAGTCCTCTGACTCTTACGGGCAACGGTACGACCGATGTTGCCGTCGGCACGTTGAATTTGGGCGTGAGCGGAAACGGGACCTTGAACCTGAATAGCGGAACATTGAAAGCGCCTCTTAATTTGGCTTACACTCACGCGAGCGTCTTTAATCAGAGTGGAGGAACATCTGTCTTGTCGTCGTTGGATATTGCCCGTGGCAGTGTCTGCAATTTTCAAGGTGGAACGATGAATCTGGGCGGTGACCTGAGGCTTGGCAAAAATGATAACACGACGGGACGCATGACTGTGACGGGCGGGACGATCAACCAAACGGCGGGATTTTATTTTCGTGTGGGGTCTCTGAACACCTCCGGCGGTAGCGGAACTTATGTTCAGACGGGAGACAGTGTCGTTAATGCCAACGATTTACGTATCGCTACCGATGCGGGCAATGGCTCTGTTGGTAATTTTACGATAAGCAACGGCACTTTTTCTGCAAGTTCGTTTTCCTCTTTTGCCAGCTGGACCAGTGCGACAGGGCACATCTGGCTGGCCGGCGGTACGGTGACTCTGCCGGCGTTTCCCACGACGCGCGGTTCGGGCGCCAGTGCTGACATCACGTTTGACGGCGGCACGTTGAAACCCAGGGCAGCCAGTACAACGTATATGCAGGGTCTGAACCATGCGTATGTGACGACCAACGGGGCTGTGTTTGATACTGCCGGGTATGACATCACGGTAGCGCAGATACTGGAAGACTATTCAGGGCAGACCGGAAAGCTGGTTAAGGTTGGCGCAGGGACCCTCACGCTGTCGGCCACGAATACGTATAGCGGGGCAACCATTATAAGCAATGGGACTGTGAAAACTACACATGCACTGTGTCTTTCAACCAATACGTCAGTATGGATCTGTTCAGGGGCAACCAACAATCTCTCTTTCACCGGAACGAACACCATTTATGCCCTTTATCTTGATGGCCAGATACAGCCTGTAAGCGTCTACGGTAGCAACAATCTGCCGACGAAGATAAGCGGAGCTGGTTGCCTGAGAACGTTGTGGACCGAGATGCCTGGCGGAACAACGTTTCTGATCCACTGAAAGAATCTTGACATATAGTAGTACAGCTTTTTTGATAATTCACACTTTTCTGCTACATTGCTATTGTCGATGTTTGGCGCGTTTGCTAGTTTAAGCCACGGGGGCTCACATGCCATCGGTTCGGGTTTTAGGATGAAAAGGGAACGGGAAATGAATCAGTTTAGAAGAATAAATATGCAACTTTCATGCGCAGTTGTTTATATGCTGGGCATGACTGGGTCAATCCAGGCAAGCGATTCGATCTCTTTGCGTGAGACCATAAACCCCTCCGCCTTGCATGATCTGCGCAAGGGTTCCCTTACGGTGGCCGGGAGTTTGCCGGCCCCGAATCCTACCATCATACAGTTACGGATTACCGATTCTCTGGGTCAAAGTGTGGTTAAGCCAATTACCGTAACTGGCGGCAAATTCAGTTGCCGGTATCCGGACGACTTTCCGGGCGCGTTGCCCTTGCGTCCTGGCATGTTGTTTCTGGATGCTACCACAGATCCCAATTTTGATACCCGTCGGGTTGGGCATGTCCAGGCTGAAATTGCGGTGATTCTCCATGCGGGCAAGGGAAGCCTGCCCGATTTTCCGTCCGCGTTTACCACCGATCTGCGTGACCTCGATGGCAAGACAGACCAAGCCTCGAGCAAATGGGCGGCGACCAGGGCACTGGTCAATCTCTATATGCGCAGTCAGGGGGCACACGTGGTGCAAGTCGGAAATTTCGGATTTGATTTGGCCAAGCCTGACGATTTTGCCTGGTTCAAGAATAACATGGCGGTCTATGACTTTGACCAACGTGACCGTGACTGGTCCAAACCGTTGGGTAACCGGGTGGCGCGGACTTTCTGGAAGTCGGTCTGGAACAGCTGGTTCAATTCCAGCAATGATCATCCTCTGGACGGCAACCCCAACAACAGTGATCCGGCCAATTACCGGCCGTATGCCTTTGCCAATGATTTTACCGATTGGCTGATCCTTTATTGGATGCGGACCCGCGGTACAACACCGCTGGACAACACCTTACGGTTCCAGTGTCGTGATGCTGTCCAGAACCTGCTTGCCATGCAGCATCGTGATTCCTCAAATTTCGCCCTGCGTGACAGCCGTGGTCGACAGGAAAATTATACTGCCGGTGCATTCCGCTATGGCCTGTTTACCACCGGCGAATTTTTGACCGAAGGCAACGGCTGGTTCTATAAACCGGAATTTCTGGATTATATTGATGGCGGGGTGTTTAACGGCCGTTGCGTCTGGGGACTGGGCGAATCATTACGTCACGACCCGCAAGGTCCCGCAGTCCCTGACATTAAAGTCGCCTTGGAACTTGCACTGCGCTTCTGTCTGCACGATGCTTTAAAGGAGGGGGATACACGGAAAACATCCCATGGAAATCGTTATTGGAACAATCCCGGCGAACATGCCTATCTTACTCTGGGCATGCTGGCTGCTCTCGAGGCTTTTCCTGATATGAAGATCCAAATGGACTCTGCCGGAGCAGTAACACCTCTGCGTACGCTGTGCATCAGTTCATTGAATGCTCTGGTCGACCTGGAATGGCGCACTCACCAATGGTCGGCTTATCCCAATGTGGACGCCATGGCCATTCCCGCTCTTGCTCAGGGAATACTCTTACTCAAAGATGCCCCCGATGCCGCCCAATGGCGCACAACAGCTCAACAGGTTGCCGACGCCTGGCTGGATGCCAAGATTGATCCCAAAGAACGTACGGCGCCTTGTGTCCATTTCGGATTCCGGGATAAACCTGGAAAAATGACCCATGCCTGGATGAACAACAAGGGACGGGTCCAATTGTTCTATTACTTGACTGGACATTGGATTCATGCTCTGGCTGATCTCTATGCCGCCACCGGCGAAATGCGCTATCGCCAGCGGGCCGAAGCGATGGTGAGTTACCTCTGTGGTGACAATCCGTGGCAAGTCCGACTCTTTACCGAAACCGGCGGGATCTACAACTGGAGTGATGACAGTGACGGAGATGGCGTGGAAGATCTGCTCAAATTCGACATCTATCCGGAATCATCGGCCTTTTGCCAGATCGGCATTTTGCGCCTGTTGCAGCAGTATTAGCTCGAACTTCTCTTGTTTCTGGTTGTTGAGAAGTTCCGTCTCAAGCCGACAGGTCGGTCTGTTTATCGCGTGACCGCGTTGGCGCGGTACGCGACTCACGCGGCACATTTCTCACAAGGCGGACTGCTATCCTTACTAATCTTGAAAAGATTTTTGCCAGAATGAACAAAATGGACATAATAATCAGGTATTAACAATTCCCTGAATGTAGTCCCGGTGTCTCACCGGGTTAGGGGTATTTATAGCAAAGAGCCCGGTGGGGACAACGGAACTACATCAACCATTCTGTCAAAACACCCCTCTATTTCAACGGGGGTCTGCCAGGACTTCTATTCCACTTATAACAGCGAAGAACCATAAGGTAAGTGATAAGGTCTGTTATGTTGACTCTGGCGCAAAGATGTTTACGAAGTTGATTTACGGATGATTAAGCGGCCATGAATGGCTGTTGTACATGTAGGCAATGTCTTGTTGCTGAGCCTGTCACGCAAAGTGGACAGCGCTTTATAAGACAGGGCAGCTGGCGGTTGAGCAATTGTTGTGAGAGGAATGGCAAGACGTTTGCCGATCGGCGCGTTGTCGAAGCCGGTTATCTTGATTTGTTTAGGTATCTTGGCGCCAGCAGACAGTAGGTGCTTCATTACGATTGCGGCGTCGTAGTCATTGTCGCATACGACGGCATCGGCTTTGTGTGTCTTGATGATGTTATGCGCCACGCTGATACTGTCGGACTGTCCCTGCAAGATTCTGGCATCATGGATGTCGAGATTGCTTTCGCTCAGAGCTTTCCTCAACCCGGCGAGTCTTGCATGCGGCGTGGGGAATCTCAGTTTCTCCGTAACAAATACAAAACGTCTGCATCCCTGCGCGATCAGATGCCTGCCGATATCATAGCCGGCTCTTTCGTGGTCAAGGCAGACAAGGTCCCACTCACTTCGGCGGGGTGCCGCGACAATATCACGATCCAGAAGTATCGAGGTGATTTTTGCTTTCTGGAGCTCGGCGAGAACGTTGTGATTTAAGGCTTCGCCTCGGCCGTATATAGGATGAGGTACGAAAATCGCACCGCTGATGTTGCTGTCTATAAGATTGCGGATTACCTCAACAGTTTTGCAGTCCTTCGCGTCTGGCTCACCGGGCAGAGTCGGATCGCCTGGAAGAATCTGCCACTTGAACTGTGCTGCCTGACGAACCAGGTGCTGAAGGACGGTTGGAAATATGCTATCGATTTCGTGATTGAAAAGCCCCGGGATGATGACGCCAATGGTCAGGTCGAATTTCTTTTGTGCGGCGACAAAACTGCCAGATCCCTGGCGGCGCCAGATGAATCCGTCCCTTGTTAGGTCATTAAGAGCGCGGTTGATGGTTATACGTGAAACGCCGAATTCCGTCGTGAAGTCCTTTTCTGTGGGGAGTCTGCTGCCGGCGGCATATTTTCCGGTGCGGATAAACCCAAGAATCTGGCAGTAAATTTTTCGGTGTTGAGTGCTGTCTGGTAATAACTTGTCCATGCTTGAACACTCCCTGATTAATAAAAAATCTTTACATTTATTCTCTGAGAAAGGCAAGAAGAAGTTGTTATATCAACATAATTTGAAACATAATTGCGATTATGATGAGGCGGTAAGGAAATACGAAATAAATCTCGAGAAATGGAAGACAGAGGTTGAGGAGGCGAAAAAGAAGGGGGAGACTAACTCATAGTTGAACGTCCTGTTCGCAATGCCTCTTTCTGTCACCTTCCTCATTAATAGAAATTGGCCGTTTGCCGTCAACCCTCACGGATAGCCGGATAGTCTTGGTCTTATTTCCTATGGTGATGCGTCCGTACCACCACTTTGATGTCGCTCTGAACTCAGGAGTAGCCATAATTACGCCTTTCCTAGATATGCGGCACAAGTTGAAATAGTATGCGATTTCATGATAAACAGTAAACTAAACTTCAAACATCTTGCAAATAAATAGTTAAATAAGGGGTGGTTCAATTATTTATTGAGACATCTGTGGGCTATGGATGCTGATGATAGCCAATAAAACCAAGGAAATAGAGGTGGTGCACCCGGCAGGATTCGAACCTGCAACCCTCTGATTCGAAGTCAGATGCTCTGTCCAGTTGAGCTACGGGTGCGACGTGGAATGTCAAATGTCATTCGCTGAATATATTATCTAAAAGGCCTGAAATGTCCTCTTCTGTGACAGGTCTGGGATTTGCGGCGGTTGAACCCGAGGCGAGCGTTTCCCTGATTATGCCGGGCTTGTCGATGATCGGCTGGCCTTTGAAAGGGGATTCGATCCCAAGATTGTTTACCAGCTCTGCAATTCGCAGGGAAAGACCCTTGCCTGCGGCTTGTGACATGGCATCGTATTTATCCTTTATGAATTCCCTGTTGTATTCGGTGACCGGCAGTAGACAGCTTGCGCAGACGCGGCCGTGTGATATCTTATATCGTGATCCGAGCGGATGAGCGAGTCCATGTACAAGGCCGAGCCTTGCATTAGAAAGGGCTATTCCTGCAAGATAACTGCCTGTCAGCAGTGCGGTAAGCGTGTTGTCATCAGCCTCGCCGTAAAATACTTTCTCTATGCTGGAAGAGATGAGCTCAATGGCTTTTATCGACCATTGGGTGGTTATGTAAGTAGAGCTGATGCTGATGTTTGATTCTATAGCCTGAGTTAGTGCATCCATGCCTGAAGACGCGATTACCAACGGAGGGCATGTTTTCAAGAGTGCGGGATCCAGAATGATGAGCCTTGCCATAAAAGAATGGTGTCGTATGGACTTCTTTACGCCATTTGCATTGGTAAGAACGGTGACGATAGTTGCCTCAGAGCCTGTGCCGGCTGTAGTGGGGACGGCAATAAAAGGAATACCTCCTATGCGGAGCAGGGGGGTGCCGTCGTGATAGGACTGGACAGGCTTATCTGAGACGTACAAGCTGGCCGCAGTCTTTGCCAGGTCGATGACGCTTCCGCCACCGATGGCTGCAATCCAGTTTGTTTTCATCTCGCGGGCAGATGCAAGCAAATCCTCGACTTCCTGCACTGTTGGCTCGGTCCCCTGATGCTGGTAAGTTCCGATTTCCATGCTTTCGGGGCACGATTTGATTATTTTTTCGAGTATCCCGCTTCTGGCGAGGGATTGGCCGTGGACTATAAGCCCTCTTGATCCATAGATCCGGCATTCGCGACACAAGGATGTGACTTCTCCATGCCCGGTTATTGTCCGAGGCGGTAGAACTAGATCTTTCGGCATATTTTCCATGAATTCTTTCGTGGCCATTTATTATTATCTTTTTGACAGATCTTTGCAAAGTAACTTCTATCTGAATATTGCGCGCTAATCGAGCATCATTCTCCCTCTCTGGTACCTAAAGCGCCTCTCTCCGAGGGCGCATATTGAAAATTGCGAATGTTAGGTGCAATTTTCAGTAGCACATGATAACGGCTGTGATGATCAGGTCATCGTTTCCATCGTTAAAGACGGAATGAGATTCTCCTTTGCCTGTCAAAACGGCATCGCCTCTCGTGACTTTCCTCTTCTCATTTCCATCATCGAGTATGCCTGTTCCGGACTCAATGATATAGACTTCGTCTTCAGTCTCGTGCTTGTGCTGTCCGATGCCCGCGCCGGGCGGTATGGTAAGTCTGGCGCAAAGTCTTGATTTCGCAGTGATCTCGCCAGGCTGAAAATAGTGGGTGATGTGTACTTCGCCCGGCCCGCCGCGCATGGCTGGCCTCGTCTCTTGCTTCATGTCAGCGGCTTTCCTGATCATTTGGAGCCTCCCGTATTATTAAGTCTGCGCTTTCTGGCTTCGAATTCAGGAGCCTCTTTGATGCACGTTCCGAGTATTTTCAGTGAGCGCATGAAAAGCTTCATGCCTTCCGCCTTGATTTTGAGCGGGACTTCGCCGACGTCGTTCCAGCCTTTTGTCTTGAGATCATCAGGCGGCAACTGTTTCGCTTCCCAGTTCATGAAAAGTCTGCCCCATTCGCTGTGAAGTATGTCGTGTACCAGTTTCTGATGGGTGGGGTACCAGAATGAGTCGTGGTAGATGACGCTGGCGATATACGCCCAGGGTGCCAATATCGTCTTGAGCGACCATTCCAGCGGCTTTCTGAGCGGACCCCAGTATATCTTGTGCTGCATTCGGCTGGCGAAGGTCATTTTCTTATAAGGGCCTACGAAATGCCAGTTTTCCTTGCCGGCGTCGACGTCGCCGACGATCTCTATGTCGCGCGGATCTCCGCAGCCTAGTCCAAGATCGTGAGCAAGTCTGATAAATTTGATATCCTTAAGCGGATCGAACCCCATAAGTTTAGCCGCCACAGCATCAATAGCGACCTGATCTGATGACGCGAGCAGAACATTCTTGACGTACGGAACCATGCAGCGCGGTCCTGGCCCGTCGCCAGCGAAGGTGCCGTCCATAACTGCAAAAACGCCGCTGTGAATCTTCTTCTGGATCATGAGCAGATCCACGAGAGTTTCGTGAATTACGGGATGGGTCCAGTGCCGTTTCTCGTTGAGAAGGCCGCCGAACGCATTCTTCATCGCGCCAGTAGTAGTCGTAAAGACATGAGTCTTGATTGTAGGAAGGTGGATTATGTTCTTTCCGATAAAACTGCGCGGAATCATGAACCCGTCAGGATAGACCTCGTTAAGACAGAGAAACTTGCTGGTCAGGTCGCCTACGGCATCCTTGATATTGATCCAGTCGTTTGACTCATAGAGGTGGTTGTTGCGAAGTCCATGATTGTTTATGACGTTGATTTGTTTATTCTCTCTTTCGCCGAGATGCGAGTCGATAACTACCGTCCTGTTATGGCAGCCGTATATCCGGTTCGGATCGTAGCCATCCTTTTTCATTGCCCGTATGACTCCGTCTAGCTGCCAGGGTGTCGTCGATGAACCTGGAAAAAAGAAATGCCAGCTGATGTTTATCTTAAGCGCTGTATCTTTGTCTTTTGACAGTGTGTCCTGGTAGCCGGCCAGATTCATCACCCTGTGATAATCTGACAAGACTGTTTCCGGGCTTGTCCTTATAATCGCTACTTTTGATTTCATGGAAGCAACATAGCATCACTTCCTGTAATCTACAATTCGGAAATTTAATCAGTTTGACACATAACTGCACTATTCCTTATATTCCTGCGGATTGACAGCCGGAGGGGTGGCAGAGCCTGGCTGAATGCGCATGACTCGAAATCATGTTTACCTTCACTGGTAACGGGGGTTCAAATCCCTCCCCCTCCGCCATGTTTGGCGCATGCGTGGCTCTTTAAGGCAGATCACAGCACTAGGCCACCCGCATCAGGGTGACCTATAAAAAGCCAGTTCTTCTTGCCTACAGCCGTAGGCCGTCTGGCGTTCTCAACCAGGTTGTTGTCTATTTCTAGTTTTCCGTTCCCGCAGTACCTGCTTAACTCGGTTAACTGATCTGCGGAAGACTCGCGAGAAATGTCATCCCCGAGAACGGGAAGTTGCGAAGGCGGAAGACTCTGAGGATAGAAAGGGAAATGATGCATAATTGACAATGGGGATCGCATATATGATAATCAACTCAGATTAAATGAAATCTAAGGATAATATATTGAAACCAAAGCCGCTGGTTTATGTAGAAACCACAATACCTAGTTTTCATGGAACGCAGCGTAAAGGTGCTGAAATGGTCGCCATGCGCTATTGGACAAGGGAATGGTGGGCAAAGCGGATGTATTATGAATAAGTAACCGGCCCATCGGTTCTGGAAGAGTTGAGCAGAGGTAAATACAAGAATCAGAAAGATACGCAAAGATATATCAGCGGAGTGTGAGCATTATATCGAATACCAGAAACAGTATAAAGATAGGCTGTATTCGTCCCATGCTCACAAAAAAGTCGCAGTTTAATAAGTAAGGTGCATTACCCCGTAGGTCGAGAACCTGCGGGGTCTTTTTTGCCCAAATAACGCTTTATGCCAGCCTTCAAACCCCCAAGCCCCGAAAGCCGGGGGATGTGAAGCGTCACCGGTTTGACGCGTTTCCGCCTTCGCAAGGTCTACGGCGTGACATGTCGCACGATGCCGGGGTGGGGGGATTCTCGAGGACGGGCTCGATGGACAATAAAAAAAACATGTTTTTTGTGGAAAAGTGTATTCGTCTTGGGTATATTGTTGCCCAAGTTTCTATATAGGAGGTCATAAATGAGAATAATTAGCTTGTGTGTAATGTTTTTGAGTATGTTTGCGGTTGTGTCGAGTGTGTCTGCGCAGGTGGTGCCAGATGCTAATAATTTTACGATTTCAGTGGATGCCGGTGCTGAATATTCCGACAACAGAGATGCATCTGAGACTGACAAAGAGAGCAACTTTGATCTCTACGTCCGGCCCACGATTGGCTTGATGCTCCAGCCTCAGGGTGGACTGATGATTGATTTCTACTATGCCCCTTATCTGCGTTACAGGACAAATCCCAGTATTATTCAGAATGACAGCGATTTGTTTCATGATTTGGGCGTTGTTTTGAACTATGAGCTTTTGGATAAGCTGGATCTGTTGGTGGATGAGCATTTTAACTATACAGATGATCCGGCGGTCAGCAAGACAGGGACCATCATTAGAAGAGATAGTAGCTTCAAGGCCAATGATCTGAGCGGCAGGATGCTCTATGAGATAAGCAAGAAGTCAAATGTAGAGTTGAATGCGCGGAGCTACATGAAAATGTATGATGAATCAGAGGTTGCCAAGCAGTCTGATGAAGACAATATGAAATTTGGCGCGGCTTACTGGTTCTCTCTATATAAATACCTTGGCGCGGTTGTCCTGGCCGATGTGTCAGATTACAATTATAGCGACCAGACTTCGTTTGACAGGTCTATGACCGCTACGTCGGCTGGTGTCGGCTTTGAGGCTTTCGTTAACAAGAATCTCAGGGGCGGGCTTAGAGTCGGCATGCAGGAGTTGGAGTATGCTTCGGATCTGATGGAAGGCGATAATTCGCCTTTTGTGAGTCTGGGTGTGGTTTCGCAGGATTCACGGAAGAACCGCTTAAGCGGCTCTGTGGTTTTTCAGACCAGAAATGCTGATGTCTATCCTTATGCATCTCAGGAGGCCGTTGATTTCAATTTGAAGTGGGAGCTTCAGCCAACCGAGATATTCTCGCTTGGGCTGATTGGTCAATATCACCTCGGTCAGTATAGCGCCGATAAGATCCCTGTCGGCTACGAGATAAACCAGTATTTCATCGATACGGGTTATCCTCGGGGCGGGGATGAGAAGGTGCTGATGGCCGGAGTCGAGCTGGCTTACCATCTCAAGAATAAGATGAAGATGTCTATCATGCCGAGAATAGAGAAGGTCGATTCTGATGTTAGCACGTCTTACGATAGAAACTCTATAAACGTTTTTGTCTCAAAGCCGTTCTGATTTAATTGGCGTTGCTTTCCTCTGTTGGGGCGATTGCTGGCATTGCGGGCTTATCGGGTTGGAGAATTTATATATGGCTGATTCCCAGGAATCTCTTCATTTTCTTGACTATTGGCGCGTGATCAGCGCTCGCAAGGAAGTGATTATAATTATTGCGATAATCATTTCAATTGCCGGCATTGTCGTTACATATTCCATGCCTCGGGTCTATATGGCCTCTGCCGTGATCCAGGTCAAGCAGGAGTCTCCTGATGTCGATCCTTTCCGGGAGGAAGGCTACAGTCGATATGATCCTCTATACCTTCGTACGCAATACGAGATCATACAATCAACGCCGATAATAGAAGAAGTTGCGCGTAACCTCAATCTCAACGAGAAGCTGGGCCGGTCGTATGGATATCTTGAACAGCTCGGCCCCAAAAGCTTTGATCAGACTGTAAAAATCATTTCCAAGAACATGAAGGTCCAGCAATATCGGGACACCAATCTGATCGAGATAAAGATATTCATGAAGGAGCCGAAGGATTCAGCGCCGGAGCTGGCGGCGAGTGTGGCTAATGAGGTGGTCAATGTATATATGAAGGAAAGCTACAGGACCACCCGTGATCAGGTCTCAACCGCACTGAAGAAGCTGAAACAGCAGATAGAAGAAAAGAAGACGGAAGTCAGCGGGCTGGAGGATAAACTCAGCAGCATCAGGACGGATAAGGGTATCGTCAATCTGGCATCAATGTACGGGACTGACGGCTCGATTGAGAAAAAGAGCCTTGCTATACTGGAAGAGTTCCGGATCAGGGCAAAGCTGAAGTATCAGGAGAAGAAGGCCAAGTACGATACACTGAAGAACCTCTCGACGAATGAGCTCCTTGGCACAGTGAGGGTCATGGTTAACGATCCGGTTCTTGCAACCATATTTACGGAGAAGAGCAAGGCCGAGGTTGTGTTAAGTCAGATGGAGAAAGAATCTCTTGGGCCCAGGCATCCGGATGTCATCAAGCTGAAGGCGCAGATCGGCGAGTTTCAGGTGAAACTCGATGAGATATTGTCTGGGCTGGTTATGGGTGTGAAGAAGGATTTTGAATCAGCCCAGGCGGAATATGAAAATATAGAAAAAGAGATGGCTGTCTTGAAGCAGGGTGATGCGCTTTCTGAATCGTCCGGTTATCTGGATTATGAGAAGGCCTCGGACAGCCTTAAGAGGGCTCGTAAGTTCAGGGACATCCTTGATGCAAAATATATAGAGGAAAGCATCAAGCTGGATATTCCGCGCTCATCGATCAGTATCAAGGTATGGGCTAAGGCGCCGGATGTGGATGATCCATATAGCCCCGATTTTCCGCTTAACATAACGCTGAGTATACTCATCGGGCTGGTAATGGGTATCAGTATGGCGTTCTTTGTCGAATATATGGATACTTCGGTAAAGACGATTGAGGACATAGAGCAGTCAATGAAAGTATCGGTGCTTGGCGTTATCCCGCAGAGGGTGAGGGCTCTCAACGATAAGGGTGCCCAACAGGCACATGCCGAAGCATACCGGGTGCTGAGGACGAATATTAAGTTTGCCAAGAATCTGAATGGCGGCAAGGTGCTCTCTGTAACTAGCGGCAGTGTGGGGGAGGGTAAATCACTTACACTGTTCAATCTGGCGTATGTGTGCGCCCAGCTTGGCGACAGAGTCATTCTTATAGACTCTGACTTACACAGACCCAGACAGCACAAGATGGTGGGAGTCGACAATAAAAAGGGCTTGGCCAATCTGCTTATCGGTGAGATCAGTCTTGAGGATGCAATTAAGCCCACGAATATGCCCAATCTGGATTTCCTGCCTTCAGGCCGGTTGAGTACCGGAGTTCACGGCTTGCTCAATTCCAGCATGCTGGGTGATATCATCTCTTTGCTGAGGGAACAGTATGACTGGGTTTTCTTTGATGCTCCTCCGATCATAGGGGTGAGTGATGCTTCTATAATAATGCGGCAGGTGGATGGCGTCTGTCTGGTTGTCCAGCATCGCAAATATCCACGCGCAATATCGATGCGCGCCAAGGAGGTTGTCACGAATGTAGGGGCTAACCTGCTGGGTGTCATCCTTAATAACATTAATGTATCCAAGGATTATTCTTATTATTATTATCAGCAGCATTATAATTATTATCCAAGTAAGGCCGGTAATATCGGAAAAAACAGTAAAGGAGCCAATTGAATTATATATTGAGAACGGTTGCCCTCCTGTTGCTTGCAGCGGTGCAGGGCTGTTCGACGTCTTCTAGTCATGTCACCAGATACAGACCCAGTGACGAAGGAAGATCGCCCTGGACGTGGGAATACTATGCCGTGGCCGGTAACATCAGCGAAGTAAGTGTTACTAATAAGACAGGCAGAACAATGACAAAAGGGGCTCTTAAAAGGCTGAGGCGGGGTGATAAGGTTGCCGTGAATATTTTGACGACAGGTGAACCCATGGAGATCAAGAATGAGATAAATGATTTTGGGGCCCTGAACCTTCCGCTAATAGGGACAATCAAGCTTGAAGGGCTTACCACGTCCGAGGCCGAGAAGAATATACAGAAGGCATACAAAGACGGCGGATTCTATAACAAACTTGAGGTGATTGTCATGGCCCAGGAGGGTGAGTATTATATCCAGGGCGAGATAAATAAAGCAGGCGTGTTTCCGTTGTCGGGTGATGTTACTTTGCTCATGGCTATTGCAACAGCTGGTGGACCTACCGACTGGGCGAAAGAGAGCAAGGTTCAGATCAGGCGGGATTCCAAGATAATGGAATTCGATGTAGACCAGATAAGGAAGGGTAAAGACAAGGATCCTTACATCGAATCAGGCGATATTATAATCATACCACGCAGGATATTGTGATGACGATACGTATAGGGATCTTCAGTTTTCTTTTGCTGTCTTCGATGATGGTGTCTGCCGGTGAACTGGTTGATAGATTCAAGCTTGCCCACGAAAAATCCATATCAGCACTCACTCAAGCGTCAGTTTCGCGTGATCTGGCTCTGAATGCATTCAAGAATGCGCTGGCGATGGAGAATGATTCTGAAGATGCCTTGCTGGCTGCCATGCGCTCCAACAACATGACCAACGTGTTGGTGCTCAGAAAGAAGCTTGTAAAAATCAAGGATGATACGGAGGAGTGTCTGGACTGTTGTATGGAGGTGCTCAATCTGGCCGCAGACGGGATTATTGCCGGTGAGTCGGCGAAACGGGAATATGCCAGGGTCATTGAAACAGGCACTCCGGTCAAGGACAAAAGCCTTGTGAAGCGCGTCGAGTCTCTTGCGGAGAAGGCTGAATGTAAAGCGAAAGATGCCTCGGAAATAGCGTCATGTCTTAAGAAGAAGTGGTTGGAGATGTCTCAAGATAGCGGTGCTTCGTCCACTATTGTGATTAACAATCCTACGGCGGGAATGCCTCCGGCTTCTGCGCCGGCGGGAAACCGGTAGCCTTATCCATGAATCGCAAAGCATTATTGTATGCAGGTGTCTTGCTGTTGGCGGTGTCGCTCCTTGGTCTTATTCAGTCAGCAAGGGCTGGGGTGGCACAGCAGTTATACCGTGTTTCCAAGTTTTCAAACACAGCCGAGCCGCTGGGGCGTACGCTGAAGAATTGTTATACTGCTCATACTCTATACCCCTATAATTACTATTATTCCATCTTTGCTGCCAAGAAGGCTTATGGCAGGTGGCTGTCCTCAAAGAATGAGAAACATTACGGTATATCTGAATACTGGTGCAAAGAGGCATATGCTGCGAATCCTTATAACAGAGAAGTGCGTGAGTTAACGACCAGACTGCTGGCAAAGAAATCACCGGATCTGGCAGTAGAGAGTTGGAAAATCTACCTTGATTGGGATTTCTGGAACCCATACAACCATGCAGTTATGGCAGAAATGCATGCAAAAGCAGGTAATTTCAGCTTGGCTGTCGCGTCTCTCGAATGGATCAGGGGGACTAAATATTATGAACCGGCTCGCAGCAAGGTAATGGAAGAGTGGGATTATTGCAGGGTAATAAAGGCGGATAAATAGCACCAAGATAGTACTTGCGTTGGGCAGGCACTGTATATACTATTCAGCCTCTGATTAATCAAAGGTAGGGAGTTATGAAGAAAGATATTCATCCAAAATATGGTAAGGCGACTATAACATGTGCGTGCGGTAATGTTATCCAGACGAATGCGACTGTGAAAGAAATGACCGTCAACACCTGTTCGGCCTGTCATCCGTATTTTACGGGTCAGGCAGCATTCCTCGATACCGAGGGACGCGTGGAGCAGTTCAAGAAGCGTTACGCCAAGAAATAGTTTTATCTGTATGAGGGCCGGCCGGATCAAAAATCTGTCTGGCCCTTATTCTATACTGGATGCATTGGCTATGCGGTTCAGTTGCTAACCCGCCGCGGTGCTGATGCACCTTGTTCCTCGACGTATGTCGTTGGAGTCGAGATACGTATGGTGCATTTCACGCAAAATGCGGTGAGAAATGCAGGCTAATGTCCTCCGATTGAGGCTTCATGATAGATAAAGAATATATTTATAGAAGGCTTGCCAAGCTCGAGGAGGTAGAGAGCAAGCTTTCGGATCCAGCCAGCATAGCCAACCAGAAAATATACAGGGGGCTGGTGCGTGAACATACCAGCCTGAAGCGTCTGCAGGAGCGGACGGATGCGTGTTTCAATCTCCATGACGCGATTGCTGAGCATCGGCAGATAATAGATTCCCCTGATCAGGACCCGGAACTGAAAGAACTGGCTTTGGAAGAATTGCAGGACATGGAAACCAGACTGCCGAAGGCCGAAAAGGAGTTGATGTCGGAGCTGCTGCCTCCTGATCCAGCAGATGCCAGAAATGTCATTATGGAGATCCGGGCCGGAACAGGCGGGGATGAGGCCGGCCTTTTCGCTGGCGACCTCTTCAGGATGTATACCAAGTATTGTGAAAACCGTGGCTGGAAGATCGCCGTTATTGACGCAAGCACCAGCGAGAAGGGCGGCTTTAAGGAGATCGTATTCACTGTCGAAGGACAGGGTGTATACGGTTCTCTTAAATATGAAAGCGGTGGGCACAGGGTCCAGCGGGTGCCGGAGACCGAAGCGCAGGGCAGGATACATACTTCTGCCGCAACAGTCGCAGTCTTCCCTGAAGTCGAGGAGGATGACGATATTGAGATAAAGCCCGAGGAGATCCGCGTTGATATCTTCTGCTCATCTGGCCCGGGCGGACAGAGTGTCAATACGACATACTCAGCAATAAGAATTACCCATCTCCCCTCAGGAATAGTCGTTCAAAGCCAGGATGAGCGGTCTCAGAAGCGCAATCGGGATAAGGCAATGTCAGTCTTGAAGTCCAGAATGCTGGATGTCCGCCGCAGAGAAGAGGAACTCAAGAAGGGTGATTTCAGAAGAAATCAGATCGGCTCCGGTGACAGAAACGAGAGGATCCGTACCTATAACTTTCCCCAGAACAGACTTACAGACCATCGAATCAATCTTACTCTTTACAGCCTGGATAGGATAGTGGAAGGCGATGTTGATGAAGTGATTACAGCTCTAAAGGTGAATGATGTTGAGTCACGGCTTGCTGAAGAGATGAAGAAGACTGTAACGTGAGTATAATGACCGCCGAAACCAAACCTGTGCGTGAGGTCCTGGAATCAAGTATTAAATACTTGGAAGGCAAAGGCGTCGTCGAAGCTAAAACCCTTGTCCTTATCCTGATGGGGCGTCTGCTTGGTTGTAAGCATATGGATGTTTATGCAAGGCAGGAACAAGGACTCGTCGAAAAGCAGCTTGAGGCAATGAGACGGGCGTTGAAGCGCCTCGCCATAGGGGAGCCTGTCCAGTATATCACCGGCGAAACTGAATTTCTGGGACGTGTTTTCAAGACTGACAAACGCGCGCTTATTCCAAGACCCGAAACCGAATTGCTGGTCGAGGCGGTTCTGAAGAACACGGAGCTCTGGACTGGCAGCAAACCCGTGATAGTCGATTTCGGGACTGGGTCCGGCTGCATCGTTATCAGTCTGGCATTGGCCAGGGAGGGTGTCTATGTGGCCATCGATATCAGCAAAGAAGCCCTGGATCTTGCGAATAAGAATGCGGAACTGCATGGCGTGGCAGATAAAGTGGCGTTCTCCGCCGAAGAGCTTAATGAATTGATAGAGCCGTGCACCGTGGATGTGTTTGTTTCCAATCCCCCCTATATCAGGGAATCAGACTTTTTGTCGCTACCTGTAAATGTCCGCGATCATGAACCAAGGCAAGCTCTTATTGCCGGAGAAACCGGGTTGGAGGTCATCACGCAGATCGTGGAAGAGGCGGCCATAGTGCTCAAGCCCGGTGGATTCCTGTATTTGGAGATTGGTTATAATCAGGCTGCAGATGTGACTCATTTGATGAAGGAGTACGGATTTGCCGATATCAGTATTGTGAAAGATTTTGCAGGCCATCAGCGGATAATATCAGGCAGGCTGTCATGAGTACATTTGATCTATCAATGCTCAAAGGAAAGCGTGTGGTCGTCGGATTAAGCGGTGGTATAGATTCGGCAGTCACTGCATATCTGATGAAAGAAGCCGGCTGTGATGTCACCGGCGTAACGATGCAGATTTGGGATGCGAGTATAGAGCTTAAGGATTCCGGGCGGCCCGGCTGTTTTGGGCCTGGTGAGGGGGATGATATCAGGGTGGCAAAATCGCTGGCCGACCGTCTTGGCGTAGAGCATATCGTAATACCGCTCGCTGCCGAATATAAGACTATCGTGCTGGAATATTTCCGAAGTGAGTACTTGAAAGGCCGTACTCCGAATCCCTGCGTGATGTGTAATTGGAAGCTTAAATTCGGGCTTATGCTGGATAGATTTGCGGATTTGGGTAAAAACTATGATTATGCCGCCACTGGCCACTATGCCAGGGTGTCGCGTGATAATAAATCAAATCGCTATTTGCTCAGCAAAGGGCTGGACAGCGGTAAAGACCAGTCATACTTTTTGTGCCGACTTGGTCAGGATCGGTTGGCGAGACTCGTTCTGCCGCTTGGTCATATGCTCAAGGACGATGTGCGTGCTATTGCTAATAAGCTTGGCTGGCAGGATATGATCGATAAGAAAGAGAGCCAGGACTTTATAGAAGCTGACGATTATTCTGTGCTGTTCAGAGCTGGCGATTCCAGACCCGGCCCGGTGCTTGATACGGCTGGTAACAAAGTTGGAATGCATGAGGGTATTATTCATTATACTATCGGCCAGCGCAAGGGGCTCGGGCTCGGTGGCGCCAAAATCCCGTTATATGTCTTGCACATCGATAGCTGTACCAACACTGTTATCGTCGGCAGCCATGCTGAATTGTACAAGAAATGCATGGTAGTGTCTGAAATATCCTGGATTTCCGGCAAAGCTCCGGATGCCGAGATCAGGCTAAAGGCGCGGATCAGACAGCAGCACAAAGATGCGCCATGCCTGCTCAGAGTAGGTGATTCTACATCGGCTGATGTCATTTTTGACGAGCCTCAGATGTCAATTACACCCGGGCAGGTCGCAGTATTCTATGATGGAGATCTGGTTATCGGCGGCGGTGTGATAGAGAAGGCGGAATAGGCACTGATGTTTCTCTTTTTGTCTGCTCAAAAGATTGACCTCAGTCGTATCTTAGGTTATGAGTTATATTTGTTGGGTGCCCTTATACATAACTTGAATAGCTATAAGACTAAACCGTTGTCTACAAAGGAAACGGCCAACAACTATACGACAGTAGCGTTGATAAGAGGTAAAGATAATGTCTCAGAATCAATTCAACCTGCGGGGCGAGGACGACTTGGGCAAAAGTCGTTCTAATCAAACTATCCATATCTCTTCAGTAAGAAAGAACCTGGACACCATAGCTCGGAACGGGAAACTGCTGGTGCTGAATGGAGCACTCGAAGGACGCGAGTTCATCTTGAATAAGGATCAGAATTTCATCGGTTCCGATCCGGCCAATGAAGTTGTTCTCAATGATCCAGGCGTGTCCCGGCGTCACTGCGAGATTTGCTTCACCACCGCCGGTTGTTTGCTGCGCGACCTGGGCAGTACCAATGGCACGTTCATCTTCGGGATGAAAGTATCGGAGATGGTGCTGGACTATGGTGCCGAATTCCGTATGGGACAGACGCAAGTCGTTTTCCGTTCATTGAAAGATGTCGGGAAATACACCTCCGTCAGCGGACAGCGCTCCGATCTGAGTCTGGCGATTCAGAAGTTCTCGTCCCATGGAATCGGGTATTCGGTGGCCAATTGGAGTGACGTGCGTCACGTGTTCGCCGCCGCCGTTCCTCGGCGTGGCACAACCTTAGCCGAGCAGGCCGATGATGCTCTGCGCATCATCGAGACCGTGAACAGCGTGCACGGTGCCGGTGGATCTATCGTCAGTCAGGCAGTGTTTCTGACCGATCCGGCCATGATTGAGGAGTGCCGCAGCATCATTAACAAGTTCTACGGCAAGGATTTGCCGGCCACCAGTTACATTGCCCAGCCGCCGTGCGACGGGAAACTGATTGCGATTGAGGCCATTGGATTAGCCCGCGGGCGCAATGAAGTTGAGATCACGCGTATCAGCAATCAATTGGTGATTGCACGACACAGCGGTATTGTCTGGGCCCATGCCGCCTTGGAGGCTCAGCTCACCTGCGCCGGCAGCGCCTACGAACAGGGACTTTCCGCATTCCGGCAATTGAAGTCACTATTGCCCCGTACGGGTATGCGCCTGGATCAAGTGTTTCGGACGTGGATTTATCAAGGCGGAATCGTGGATGACGAGGGGGCAGCACAGCGATACATGGAGTTGAATCGCGCCCGCACAGACGTGTACGAGGGGGGCAACTTTCTCAGTGATCGCCTGCCGAAGGGCCATCCCTCAAGAGTGTATCCGGCCAGCACCGGCATTGGCACGGAAGGGCGCGGTTTGGAACTCAGCGCCATTGCGCTGTCGACCGATCGTCCGGAAGTCCTGGTCGTGCCGCTCGAGAATCCGCGGCAGACCCCGGCGTACGACTATTCGGCCAAGTACAGTCCCAAGAGCCCCAAGTTCTCGCGGGCCATGGCTGTCACCGATGGCAATTATGCGATGATCTTCATTTCCGGAACCGCCAGCATTACGGCTTCAGAGACACGCCATGTTGGCGACGCGGCGGCACAGGCTGGCGAGACCCTTGACAACATCGCGGCACTGATTTCTGAGCAGAATCTCGTTCGGCACGGACTACCGGGCATGGGAACAACTCTTGCCGGGATGGGGTTGATGCGGGTGTACATCAAGCGGAAGGAAGACTACCATCGGGTCCGGGCAGTTTGCGAGGAGCGTTTGGGCGAATTGCCGACGATCTACGCAGTAGCAGACGTCTGTCGGCCCGATCTGCTGGTGGAGATCGAGGGTATAGCCATGTCACGAAATGTCCTTACACCGCCAAACGGTTATTTGTGACTATTTCCCACATGAGAGCGCTTGATACCCCTAAAAATGAAACCTTATGCAAAAAGCAATTTCTTATCAGATGAAGATAATTCTTAATGGCGAGAGATTTGAGTCGAAGTCAGGCGGCAGCCTGACGAAGCTTTTAAAGGAGGCAGGTGCCGTCGACAGCCAGATCGCTATTCTGGTCAATGACGAAGTCGTGCCCCGTAACAAGAGGAGCGGATTCAAAGTCAAAGATGGGGACAGTGTGGAATTACTTTCATTTGCGGGAGGTGGCTGATAATGGATGATTTAATACTTGCAGGACATAAGTTCAGTTCCAGACTGCTTCTTGGGACGGGTAAGTTCTCTGATTCTGTCGTCATGATGAAAGCGGTAAAAGCATCAGGTGCGCAGCTTGTTACCGTGGCTCTAAGGCGATTCAACAAAGCTAATCCATCCGATGATCTATGCGGTCCTTTGATGAAGATGAAGGGCGTAACATTGCTCCCGAATACCTCCGGAGCAAGGGATGCAAAGGAGGCGGTTAAAGCGGCAATGCTTTCCAGGGACCTGTGCGGAAGCCCATTTGTAAAAGTAGAGATCCATCCTAATCCGCATCATCTTATGCCTGATCCTATTGAGACATATGAGGCATGCAAGATATTGGCAAAAGAAGGTTTCGTGGTGCTGCCTTATATGCCTGCTGACCCTGTCCTGGCAAAAAGGCTGGAGGATGTCGGCTGTGCAGCGGTCATGCCGCTGGGCTCGGCAATCGGAAGTGGCCGCGGATTGGCAAATGCAGAAATGATTAAGATCATAGTCAAAAACAGCTTGGTGCCTGTCATCGTGGACGCAGGCATCAGGGCACCATCCGAAGCAGCTGCCGCCATGGAGATGGGATGCGGAGCTGTTCTTGTGAATAGTGCCGTAGCTGCGGCAAATGATCCTGTTGCCATGGCATCCGCATTTGCGATGTCTGTAAAAGCGGGAAGATCCGCGTTTATGGCCGGAATCATGGCTAGAGGCGTGGATGCTGTGCCGACAAGTCCACTGACCGCGTTTCTTGGTAAATGAGTATATGATAACCAAGATCACACATTCCATAATCCCTGAGTGGATTGATCCTGCGCCTTATATTTCCGGTAATTATAAAGAGTCGGATGTTATCTCAGCAATCAATTCGGATGATCCTGGGCCTGCCGGACTGGCAGCCATGCTTTCAAGTGAAGCTGACGGCTTGATCGAGACAATGGCGCAGAAGGCAAAATCACTTACTGCATCCAATTTCGGAAATACGATATCCCTATACTCGCCGCTGTATCTATCAAACTACTGCACGGGCGGATGCGAGTACTGCGGCTTTGCGGCCGACAGGAAGTTCAAAAGAAGCAAATTGTCATTTGCTGAGGTTAAGAAAGAATTGAGTGCCATAAAGAAACTGGGGATCGAGGATGTTCTTCTGCTGACGGGTGAGAGGACGCCTGAGGCTGATTTTGCATATCTGTATGAGTGCGTGAAGATTGCCTGCAGTGTGTTTCACAATGTGGTTGTCGAAGCCTTCCCAATGCATGAGAAAGAATATTCTGCGCTTGTTAAGGTAGGTTGTACCGGGTTGACATTGTATCAGGAGACTTACGACCCTGCGGCTTATGCCGGCTATCACAGATGGGGCCCCAAGAAGGATTATCTGGCGCGTTTAGAGACTCCCTCGCTTGCCCTGGCCGCAGGGATGCGGACCGCTGGAATAGGCGCTTTGCTGGGTTTATCCGACCCTGTCTTTGATGCCGTATCGCTCTTGAGACATGCACTGTATTTGCGCAAGAAGTATTGGCGTGCAGGGGTATCGATTTCCTTCCCTCGGATAAGGCCGCAGGAGGGCGGTTTCAAAGCTCCGTATGTGGTCGATGACAGGTTTCTTGCCAAATTGATATTTGCGTTCAGGATCTGTCTGCCGGATACGCCACTGGTCTTGTCTACCCGTGAGCCTGCGTGGTTCAGGGACGGCATGGCCGGTGTAGGTGTCTCCAGGATGAGTGTTGCCAGCAAGACAACAGTGGGCGGTTATGCTGGCAATAAAGATGACGAAGTAGGACAGTTCGATGTTGATGATGCACGGGGCAAAGGCGAGTTTTGCCGGATGTTGTCGCGTCATAAGCTGGATCCGGTTTTTAAGAATGCAGATTCGGTGTACAGATGATTACTGATAAAACGAAAAAGACAAGAACCTTAACGCCGATAGATAAAGCAAGATATGCCAGGCATTTGAGCATGCCGGAAATTGGTGAAGCAGGTCAGCGTAAGCTTGCCTTTGCGAAAGTGCTGGTAATCGGTGCAGGCGGGCTGGGTTCGCCGGCCGCTTATTACCTGGCAGCGGCAGGAGTCGGAACCGTTGGCATAGTTGATTCCGACAAAGTTGAAGTGAGCAATCTACAGCGGCAATTACTACATTTCACCAAGGATATCGGCAGGTACAAGGTGGACTCCGCAGGCGAAAAGCTATCGGCTTTAAATCCCGGTATTGTAATCGAGAAGTACTGCAAAAGGCTGGGCAGAGGCAATGCTGCAGGGCTTATGAGTAAGTACGATTTTGTCATAGATGCGACTGATAACTTTGACTCCAAGATGCTGATTGCCGATGCATGCTATAAAGCTAAGAAACCGTATTCGCATGCCGGGATCCTGAAGTTCTCGGGTCAGACGATGACTGTCATTCCTGGAAAGACAGCCTGTTACAGATGCGTGTTCGAGTCAGCCCCGCCTCATGCCAGAGTCGCAGTGCCGCAGGGGCCGCTGGGTTTCGTGCCGGGCGTTATAGGCGCTATTCAGGCATCTGAAGCCGTTAAGTATATTATCGGCAAAGGAACGCTTCTGACGGACTGCCTTCTTGTTGTTGACTGTTTTGCCGGTAATTTCAGAAAGGTAAAGCTGAATCGCAACGCTTCTTGTCTGTTATGCGGAAATGTGCGCAGGAAAGTCACGGGTTCTGTTGCAGGATGAATACATTTGGATTCATTGGTTTAATCACATCGATCTACGGTAAATCTCTACCTGACCTCGATGCCATTCAGGCAAAAGGCCTTTTGGCTGTAAAGATTGCGCAACATTATGCGTTGCGGATAGACTTCCTTGATGAGAAGGTCTGTCGCCATCTGTCCAGATTGTTCAGGTCTGCTGCTACCGTCCCTCCTGATGATATAAATTCGCTGATAGCCGGCTATACTGACAGTTCATGGCGTGAATCCATCAGGGATTTCCAGGAGGTGCCTCTTGCCTCGGCGTCGATAGGGCAGGTCCACAGGGCCAGGCATATCGATGGGTCCGATGTAATCGTCAAGGTGATAAAAGGTGATTATAAGGCGGATTTTGTCAATGACATCAAAGCCCTGCGCCGGTTCCTGCGGTTTGTTATCATGGTGTATCCGAAATTGAGCAAGGTCTTTGATCCACAGGGGATATTGGACCATATCGAGAATTATACCATGAGAGAGCTCGATCTGCGCAATGAGATAGCAGGGGCGGATACTTTAAGGAAGATTCAGGATGAGTATAGTGGCAGATACGATCTTTCAATGCTGAGACTGCCGGAATTCTACGCCAACCTTTCCGGGGAGAATATTCTTGTGGCAAAATTCATCAAGGGTAGGACTTTCGATGAGATGCTGTCTGATGGATCTTTGACCTACGATATGTTGCTCGAATTCTTCAGAATTCACGGACTATATCTGTTTGCGGCGGGAGTTTTCCACGGGGATGTCCATCCCGGGAATATCATTCTGGACCAGGATGGTAAGATCAATCTCGTCGATACCGGCGCGCTCAGCAGTTCCAGCGAGCGGCTAAGGAAGGGCTTGTTCCGTTTCTTCGAGTCATTGTGCGTGTACGATTACGGCGAGTGCGCCGACCGTTTGAACGCGATGGCGGATACTGGAATAAGCGGCAGGGAATTCGAATTCTTCCGTCTCAAGTTTCTAGAGCTCTACAGGGACTTCAAGGACAGCACTGTAAGCGATGTCAGCCTGACCCGGAAGATGATGGATACTATAAAACTCGGGATTCACAGCGGCATGCGGTTTGAAAGGGGCATGTTCCCTATCATAAAGAGCCTGATGTATCTCGACGGAATGGTTCTGCGGTGCAAGCCTGATGCAGTGCTGATCAA
>CAMCYG010000029.1 GCA_945883775.1 Victivallis vadensis | reverse complement strand
ATAATGAAAGTTGGAATATCTTTGTGGCCAGCGCGTGACCAGCAATATTTCCTCAAGTTCTTTTCATCAGGGGGCGAATATAAATAAGCCAGCTGGGAAAAGCAATAATTTTAAGCAGTTGTTTGAATTTCAGACCTTGCCGCCGATTTTATTCCCTGCGCTGGTCGAAGTCCCATTTTATGCCGAAGATGAAGGCGGCGGAGTTGACATCACCTTCCAGAGGTCCGTTGATCATGTCATAATTATATCGGCCAGAAATGCTGAGCGCCAATGCGCTGTCTTTGGTGAAATACATATCGAATCCAGCATAAACATCTACTCCGAATAATGTGCTGACTCGCTTCTGGCTTTCTTTGGCTATGCTGCCATATGGCGTGTTCATGACTTCCTGTTCTGTGATCTCAATGAGGCCGATGTTTGGGCCCACGCCAAGCCAGGGCACGAACATGCCTCTGTCTGCGTTGAACCTGTATTTGTAGAGCATGCGCAGATATTTGCAGTCAACGGCTATGTCCAGATAATTCCCTTCATTGCCTGATCCTGTCTGATTGTACTGCGCTCCGCTTGTCGTGACCTGCGATAGTCTGAATTCAAGATCGCGCTTTGAGTCCAGCGCGGTCGAATAGGCCAGAATAAGTTCAGCATCACTGCCCGACTCAAACTGCTCATAGGTGCCTCTGGGGTCGATGGTGACAACGTTTTCAATGCCGCCTATGTGAAAGCCCAGTGATTGCATATGCCAGTCTTCCTCAGCCATAATGTATGTCGCACTCATGCAGATTGCAGCGGTTATCAGTTGTAATCGCAATGTCATAGAGATGCTCCTGTTGCGTTGGTAGATGCGGATTGCATGACAACGGCCTGTGCTGACCAGCCGTTGTTATCTGCCACGATTATAAGATTCGCACCAAATGTAGCGGCTGTCCTGGTATAGGTAATGGTGTTGCCTGTTGTTGCGGGTACTGTGCCCAATGTCTTATCGCTTACCGCCCAAGAATATGGGCCAACTCCTCCGCTTGCGGTGAACACGGCAAATGTTTCGGTAACAGCCAATTCCGCAGATGACGGCTCTATTTTTAACTGTCCTACTGAAGGAACTGCATTATATTCATAAGGCTTGCTATTGTCTTCACAGCCCGTAAAGAAGGCCATAAAAGCGGCAAGAATTGCCGATAAAATTGAAATAATCATTATATTTCTCATTTGAGTGTATTTTTAGCAGTCTCAATGCCACTAATCGCAATTTTTCTCAAAAAGTAGGTGGCAGGTTTCTTTCTGAACTGGTATACTACTTTCATCAAAAAGGGAGGTACGAGATGCAAGTCAATTCCGTTTCTTCAGCCGGTTCATTTTCCGCACTGTACAGTATAGCAGGCAAGATATCTGTCAATACTGCCAAGGCCAAGGTTGCGATGACTAATATTGCAAAGGGGACCGCTAGCGCCGTTGCTTCGGATTTGGCAATGAGCGAACGTTTACGCGGTATGATCCTCAGGTCTGATGCCGCGATATCAAATATGGAGAATGCCGTATCTTATTCTGACGTTTCTGACGGTTATCTGCAGAATATACAGGACACAGTTGGGCGGATGCAGGAGTTGGCAATCTCGGCAAATGACGGGACAAAGACTGACACAGACAGGTTGGCGCTTCAGGCCGAATTCTCGCAACTGAAAGACTCCATCGGCAGTGTAGCTTCCGGCAGTTCCCCGCTGGCATCGTTTAACGGGCAGGCTCTCTTCGACGGCAAGACCGTCAGCACCGCAATAGGATCTGAACCTGGCCAGATTATGGATTTCTCGGCTATCGATCTGACAAATAACAGCCAGCAGGTCGTGGGGAAAGACTCCAACGGGTCTGACATAAAGTGGGGTGAGATGATGTCCGGCGCTGGTTCCCTTGATATCGCCTCGCAAGGCGGCGCGCAGAATGCAGTATCAGCTCTTTCTCAGGCATCGGATATGTTGAGTGGGATCAGGGCCACCAGAGGTGCGGAGAAATCCAGGATAGAGAGCAGTCTTTCCGGATTGAGGGACAGCCAGCTTAACACCATAGCCTCCGAAAGCCGCATAAGAGATGTCGACGTGGCAAAGGAAATGGTAAATCTCGTTAAGTTTATGACGCTCGGTAAAACCGGTTCTGCAATGCTTAAATCGGCGCATGGCGGACTTCTAGCCACGGCATAAGATGATTAGTCAGGTCAATAATGGTTTGATGTTAAGAGCTTCACCTATTGAAACTGGAAGTTCTCTGGCTTCCTTGTTCAGCACTAAAGCAGGGGGTGCTTTGCTGTCCAGTTGGCTTGTGCCGTCCAGCTCATGGCTTAACAGAGGGGCTGAGAGTACCGGGGTCGCAAACAGGACTGCGCCGACCGTCAGCCTGTCCGCGCCGGGCTCCAGAAGATTCGAATCTGCCGGGCATGAGACGGAGATTGCAGACACTGGTATAAAGGTCAAGGTAACTGATTTGGTGTTGCAGTCCGGTGAGTCGGCCGTTCAGACCGGAGCCGCCAAATATCTTCTTCCGACATATGTAAAGTCAGGCTTCGCGTTAATTACCGGAACCGGTGCGGACGATAAGATAAGCGTGGCGCAGGACCGTAATGGCGACAGCATCGTCGAAGTAGAGAAACAGGGCAGGCGACATTCGCTGAATATAGGTAGGATAGCTGCGCTGACTGTAAGATCAGGGGATGGCGCGGATTCGGTCAGCATAGACGTTAGCCGGTATTTCGGCGGGATAACTGTGGAGTCAGGAGCTGGTAATGATGCGATTAGTGTTAATTCATATCAAAGCCTTCTGCGCGGTGTGAAAGTTCAGGCTGGAGATGGCAAGGACAGCATTGTGCTCGCAGGTCAGCTCAACAAATGGGCGATTGAGGCAGGGGCCGGGAATGATACCGTAGATGCCTCTGCGGCAGGCAATGAACCAGAGCTTGGCGCCTCTTTTGCCGGAGACGCTGGCGATGATCTGATTATGGGGACAAAAGGCAATGATTTGATCGACGGTGGGGCAGGCAGTGATCTTCTTGTGGGAAATGATGGAGCAGATCTTATAAAAGGCGGGGAAGGTGCCGATGTAGTATATGCCGGAGTGGGTAACGATAACGTTAACGGCGGAGACGGTGCTGATGTGCTCTATGGGGGCGTGGGCAGTGATATAATATATGGCAGTGACGGGGACGACATCATAATGGGCGAGCAGGGCGGTGATTTGATTTATGGCGGGAACGGCAATGATCAAATGTATGGAGGAAGCAGTGGTGATGAGATCACAGGTATGTTTAGTGGCGGTATCCAGACATCGGGAACATTCAACGTCCTGCAGGGTGGCACCGGCTCTGATGTGTTTCTGCCATCATCCACGAGGGCAACGCATATCAGTGCTTATACAGGTTCTGGAAGCTATGTGGTCGATTATGAGGACGGCGTCGATACGTTGATTTGAGGGGCTTTGATGAATACAGATGCATCAGTAGGCGCTATGCGGGCGGCAAGCCTGAGGATGGCGGTAACCGCCAATAATATCGCCAATATAAATACGGATGGTTACAAGGCGTCCAGGGCCGTCAGCAATGTCCAGCCCAACGGGATTGGCGTAATGGTTAACGTGACCAAGACTGACAGCGCGCCTGATCTTTCGGTTGAAACTGTCGACTCGCTGATTACACTTCGATATGCTCAGGCCAACGGGAAAGTCATTAAGGTCCAGTCCTCGCTGGATGAATCAATTTTCAGTATGTTGGCGTAGGGTCAAGACACTGCAGCTCACCGTGTCCAATAAAGAATTTAGGCTCCTCTCTACTTACAGTGGAATGGCATTTTGGTAGCCACCCCGTTGAGCGCACGCGGAGAGTTTTGACAGAATGAACAAAATGTACATAAATTATCCTTAGCTTGATAGGTATTGGGCGAGGCGTCCCTGCCGAGCCGTGTTGATTTGATTACGCGGTGATGAAAGAAGCAGGAAAAAGACGGCTCACCCAGGCCTACTCCGCCGTAGTAAGGCCCTTGGCTACGAAGGCTGGAAGGGTTCGCCCTACCTGGGATTGTCTGAGAAGGGCGATAGCCCCTTGGCGATGCACGGGTCCCTGGGCGCAAAAATCGTTGTGCTACTGTCCTTCTGCTTGCTCATAATTATGCAGCTTAAGTTCCGTTACGTTTCTGCCGATTTAGGTAACATATGATAGGTGCAATAAATAATGCAATTCAGTCGCCTGTTCGAATGGAGATAGCCGCCGAGCCTGCCAGGGCTAGACCTGATAATAATAAAGCTCAGGATCTGTATGTAGTTGGTGCAGATGCGCAGGGGGTTGGTAGTTCTCAGGACATCGGTGTTTATACTCCCATGCAGATAGTTGAGAAAGCCAAAGAAGCTTACGGTTCCAATTTCGGCGACGAACAAGTCATAAAAGACCTTGATCAAAGGGATCGGGAGGTTAGGTCCCACGAGTCAAGGCATTCTGCGGCTCTAGGCCAATATGCCAGAGGCGCTCCCCATTATAGTTATCAGGTCGGTCCAGACGGAAAAGCTTATGCTGTAGGTGGTTATATAGAAGCTGATGTGACTATGAACGGTCAATCAGGCGATTTTGGTAAAGCATTAACCCTGAGAAATGCTGCTTTAGTTGGTGGTAGTGTATCACTTTCCGACTCTCTTGTGGCTTCCTATGCCAGTCGCGTTAATGTCCAGGCGTAGTTTTCTCACTCATTCGGGCAATAATTGCCTGACGCTTTCTTGATTCCGTGCTGAAACAAGGACTTTTCATGTTTTCTCTGTGGCATTGCAGTTGCTGGTAGTCAGTTGATCCTGCTGGGGGGCATGGGTGGGCTCAGGTAAATTGAAATTACCAGCACATTCATTTCGGACTGTCGTCCGATATCCTGTTGTTAACCCTGCAGCCTCAGCAGGACATCTTCTATTTTCTGTCTGCCTCTGCATACGTTTATTATCCTAAATCCGGCAGTTCAGATAACTACGAAACACACGAAAATAATCAATAAGATACACAAAGGTGAACTTCTTATTGGGCTTTCACCCATTGGCGAAAGCCCAGCAAATAATTGTTTTGCAGTAACCCTATAATATGCAGTGTCTTTATTTCGAGCCTTTTGCGTATCCCACCTGCAACGCTATGCGTAGCACTGCGGGCAGGTTCGTAGTTTGACTGCTCTTTCTGGGATTATACGTCGTAGGCCAAGGAGGCCTCGCTCTACATCCTGCAATCCTTCTGAATGTAGTCCCGGTGTCTCACCGGAATGCCGCTAAGTTAAGCTCTTTTATCTAATTCCTGTGCGCGAAGCGCTTTTCTTGTGCGTCCAAAAGCGGCGTCAAGCCGCCGCACTCCAAAATGCCCTTAACTTAGCGCCATTCGTGTCTCACCGGGGCTGGAGTATATCCAGAAAAGAGTCCGGTGTGGACACCGGAACTACATCCAGAATTATGAATTACTCAGTCAGAAGTGCGGAATGAAGGGTGATGCTCAACAACGCCACAATGCTGAAGGAGAAAGACGGGCACAGACGCAACATCATGTGATATGGTAAAAGCAAGATTCGCTCTGAAGTTCAGCAATAAGCCTTTGATACACGGAATCGAGGAATGAGATTAAATATCTTTGATTGAGACGGAGGTGTGCCCGAATTGCTGGAATCTGTTGTTCTTGACCTTTACATCGCAGGGATTGCACTGCCCGAAAGAAGAGCAGGGGCGGTGGCTGTTATCGATCTTCAGGAATGGATTCTTAATGTTTCCTGTCGCTCCTGATTGTGCGTACAGGTGGTGGTGGCAGGGATAAATATTGCCATCAGGATTAAGCAGTAGTTCTGACGGAGCGCATAATTTCTGATGTGTCTCGCCGGAGCAGGCGCCGTCATATGCGTAATCGCCCTGCAGTTTATCATTGTGCCAGCCAAGGAACGGCTTTGTCCTGAAATCAATGCCCATATCCTTGCAGACATTGGCGGCATGTTCCATCGCGGTAATATTGTCAGGATGCATCACTCCGTAGAGTCCGACTCTGAAGCCGTGCTTCTGCAGATAGGTCAGCCGGGCTATAATCCAGTTGAGATTGAACTGTTCGGGGTGGTAGCTTGCCCTGATAGGGGCATATGGCGCTTCACGATTGATGCTGTTGGGATCGATGCGGTTGATAAAATCATTCAGGTCAAAAGCCAGATTTGTCAGGATATCCACCTTCACATATTTCAGGGCGCCTTCGACTATGTTCACAAAATCTTTGTGCAGGCCTGGCTCTCCGCCCTGCAGTGAGACGGGGACATTGCCGGCGTTAAGCCTGGATATGAAGTCAATCCACTCCTGTCCGTCCAACTCGGCTGTGCCCAGGTCATGGTTAGGATCTATGCGGTTTATGCAGTAAGAGCATTTGAAGGGGCATCTGAACGTCAGGAATAGCCCGATGTAGTTGAAGTTATCTGGCAGTGTGATGCGATTGGTCTGAAGCATGAGTAGGTTTGCTGCTGTACTGTCGTCATCACCGTCGAGTTTTCTTGCCAGCTGCATTATTTCTTTCCGTTTCTTCCGTTCAGAATATTGATTACTGCTCTGGCTACCATTTTGGGATTAAGTTCGCGCATACAGCTTTGATCCTGATCGCACTCTGATTTGAGGCACGGTGCTTCACTGCAAGCCCACTCGGCAGAGAGAATCACGCCTTTGCCGTACATGTAGATATCGTCTGCGGGTGTTGGCCCGAACAGTGCTACAACTTTCTTATTCATGGCGATTGCCAGATGCATGCCGAGGCTGTCGCAGGTTATTGTCATGCGCCCGGCGTTAATCCAGTCCATGTATTCATAAAGATCAGTCTCGCCTTTCTGCCAGTTCACCTTAAGGTCGTGACCGATCAGCAGTCTTTCGAGCTCTTTCCAGTTTTCTTCGGGCCACTGTTTACTAGGCCATTTTGTCCCGACCCTGAAGTTGAGTCCGACGTCAAACGGCTCCAGCTGTTTCGGTTTGTAGCCCAGAATATAGTTCTCGCCGTTCCAATAGTCGCCGACCATCTGGAAGAGTACTGACTGAATGGAGAGGAAATGGTCCTGCCCGTTTGCGATGTTAAGGGCGGTGTGCGAGCCGTGATGCGCTAACGTGGCTGTACTGCTGGTTCTAAAGCCAAGCCGCCTGACCGCATTAACGCTATCTGCGATCTGGCTGAGAGTATGTGATTTCTCCAGACACAGCACTTCGTCGAATGTCGTACCGGCCATTTCGCTGGCGGTATTCTCGTTGTAGATGACCAGCTTGTTTATGAAAGGATTGTCTTTGAGCAGGGGTTCGGCTGATTTGCTTGTAAGCCAGGTGACCTCATCATTTGCGTAATGGTGAAGTAGGACTGTATGTCTGAACACATCTCCGAGGCTGGGCACGAAGCCCTGTTCGTTTATCAGAGTCTCGCAATACCCAAGTTTTATAATTAGTACACGCTTTTTCATCTATGGTTACGAATCAAGCACTCAGAATGCCATAGATCGTTATCTATGCGTCAGGCTGGCTGGCATCGTGTTGATTAATCACTCATTTGGCAGTCGTAGATAACTATACGGCGGCATCCTGCGGGCAGGGAAGCATTCATAAGTCTCTGCTGTTCAACGTGGAACGCATATGGCACGTGGTCTGCTAACTGTCTTGCCATGAGAGTTATGAAAAAGACATGTGCAGTTAGTGTGATTTTGGGATTATTTTGTGTATATGCCAATTCGGCGGAACAAACGGCACTGATTTCCAGTGAATCTGTCACTAACCCGGCCATAGTTGCCGTTGCAACGGATGTAAATTCTGGGTCTGTCCCTGTGGCAGGCGGCATGACAAATCAGTCTACAGGTGGAGGCGCGTCCTATCTTGGCGCAGGTTTGGTGCAATTAGCTGAGAATAAAGGAAGCGATAAATACAGTCCTTGGCGGTCGATAGGCGCACTGGTGTTCATCCTTTCTGCGTTATTTGGAATCAACCTTTATCTGCGTAAGAGAGGTGGATTTGGCGTGGCTGGCAAAAAAGACCGGAAGATACAGATCCTGGACAAGATCGGTGTTGATTCCCGCAGGTTCATCATTCTGGTGGAAGTCGAGGGGAGCAGGTTTCTTGTGGGTGTAGGTCCTGACGGAATGAGGTCGCTTACCACCTACGATACTATGATTTCTGAGGACGTGGCGGGAGATGATCAGAAGGTGGTGTTTAAATGAGAAAATGTCTTACAGCTTCATTGGTGGCAATCTTTATAGTGCTTGGTCTGGCGACGTGCGATATTCATGCGCAGTCTACTGCAACGCCGGCTTCTTCTCCAATGGGAATCAAAATACAGCTTGATCCCGGCGGTAAGACCCCCAAGGAATATTCGCAGTCACTGAAGATCTTTCTGCTTCTTACTGCCCTGACCTTGGCGCCATCGGCCATAATCATGATGACCAGCTTTACGCGCATACTTATCGTTCTTGGATTTCTTAGGCAGGCGCTTGGAACACAGAGCGAACCGCCGGGCCAGGTCTTGGCGGCAATGGCGCTTTTTCTTACGATTTTCATAATGATGCCTGTGTGGGACAGGATCAACAAGGAAGCCATCCAGCCGTATACGGCAGAGCAGATAAGCGATGCGCAGGCATGGGAGCGGGGCGCGGTTCCGCTCAAGCAGTTTATGCTCAAGCAGACCGGTCAGAAGGAGTTGCAGCTGTTTGTCAGTCTGGCAAAGAAGTCACCTGAGAAGCCGGAGGATATCACTCTGGATGTGCTGATTCCGGCATTCATGATCAGCGAGCTCAAGATCGCATTTCAGATGGGCTTTCTGATTTATCTGCCTTTCCTTGTAATAGACCTGGTGATCGGGGCGACTTTGATGGCGCTGGGTATGATGATGCTCCCTCCGATGATGATCAGTCTGCCTGTGAAGCTGCTTTTCTTTGTGCTGGCAGACGGGTGGACGCTGGTAGTCAAGGGTCTTGTGTCAAGTTTTGCAACTTAGTTGGCGGAGATTGAGATATGTTTACACCACAAATGGCGATGGATCTGACTTATAATGCCATAATGATGGCGGTAAAGGTTTCTGCTCCCATAATGATAGCGACGATTATTGTGGGCGTAGCGGTCAATATTATCCAGACGGTCACATCCATAAAGGACCAGACGATCTCATTTGTTCCGAAGATAGTGGTGGCGGTGGTGGTTCTGACCATGTTTATGCCGTATACCATACAGACCATGGTCGAGTATTTTGAGAACACCTTCATGATGTTCGGGATGTTCGGGAGATAGCAGAATATGGAACTGACAGTCGGATATTATCCTCAGATGATGGCGTTAGTGATTGCCAGGGTTGCGGCAGTCATGATGGGGCTGAACTACCTTGGCGGCGATGGCCTGCCGGCGCAGATAAAGGCGATGATGTGTTTTGTGCTGGCGCTGGCGATGTTGTATGTCCTGCCGCCGAACTGGATCACAGTTGTGTCGGCTATAAATACCATGCCGGCGATGTTCATGGCGCTGTTAAATGAATTGATCATCGGAATGGCGATCGGGGCAATATGCGGGATGTTCATATCGGCGTGCATAATCGCAGGCGCTATAATCGGATTCAGTAATTCGCTTTCAATGGCGCAGAGTATCGACCCGGTCTCCGGTGGTTCCAGCGTCATCACCGGCCAGTGCCTGAAGATGGTCTTTGTGATGATCGTTTTTCTGATGGACGGGCATCTGGTGCTGGTCCAATTGCTGGCAAAAAGCTTTGAGACTGTGCCGCTTGGCTCGTTTGTCTGGGATTCCCAGTGGTCGTACCACTTGGTGGCCATGGGCGCGCTAATGTATGAATGGGGAATGAAGCTGGCGATCCCGGTGCTGACAGCGGCGCTGATAGTGGATGCCTGCATGGGGTTGATATCCAAGCTGGCTCCTGACTTCGACATCCTGTTTCTCTCCCTGCCGGTCCGGCTTTTTGTCGGTATAGCGGCGTTTGGCCTGTTGATCAGGTATGGTGGCCATATATTTGATTCGATGGTAAGGGATATGTTCTCAAAGATGGGCGGTCTTTTAGCGGTTAATTCTTGAGGTAGATGATATGGAAGGTAAAGACGGCAAAACAGAAAGTGCGACCCCGAAGAAACGGAAAGAGGAGCGGGAAAAGGGTAACGTCTGTACTTCGCAGGAGGTCATTACGGTCATTACGCTGATCGTAGGTTTTCTGGCTCTACGGATGTTTGTCCCTCTTTTTTACGAAGAATCACGCAGTAGTATGGCTTCGGCTTTCGCCTTTGAGCGCCTGGGTACATGGACAGGTCCATACCTTGCCACATGGTTTGCCAGCAGCATGGTCTCGCTCGGCAAGTTGATGTCGCTTCTGCTCGTTCCGGTCGTACTGGCAGGCGTAATCTCCAGCCTGGTCCAGACGGGGCCGATGTATTCCCCTGAAGCTATGGAGCTGAAATTCGGCTCTTTAAATCCTCTTAATGGGCTCAAATCGCTCTTTTCCGCGCACTCGGTGGTGAACATGGTGCTTTCTATTCTAAAAGTAGCGTTGGTGGTGTACGTGGCCTATATGGTTTTCAGTGAAAAGGCCATGACGATACTGGGTCTGGCAAATGTGCCTGTTGGTGCGGCAGCGGCGTGGATGTTCAGTACGATATTCACTCTCACTATGAAGGTAATGACGGTGTTTGCGGTTGTAGCAGTGCTCGACTGGTGGTTCCGCTGGTATAAATTCGAGAAGAGCATAATGATGACCAAGCAGGAAGTGCATGACGAAACCAAACAGCAGGATGTTAATCCTGTCGTCAAGAAGGCACAGCACAAGAAGTTCAGGGAGCTCAGCCTTCTGCGTATGATGTCGGAAGTGCCGAATGCCACTGTGGTGGTGACCAACCCGACGCATGTTGCAATCGCGATACAGTACGATCCTGAAAAAATGGCTGCTCCTAGAGTAGTCGCCAAGGGCCTGCGGCTCGTCGCCGAGCGCATTAAGCGTATTGCCAGGGAGAATAATGTTCCGGTTATCGAGAAGCCGGAATTGGCCAGGGCGCTTTACAAGCATGTGCGGGTGGGTTCCGAAATACCGTCCAAGTTCTATGAGGCAGTGGCCTCAGTACTGGCTTATCTGCATAAGATAGGCAGAGGATTGGCAGGTTCATATGCTAAATAAACCTGATGTCTATATGGCGGTGGTGCTGGTGGCGATCGTGGGAATGCTTATTATCCCGTTATCGCCGTTCATGATAGATGTCCTTCTTGTGGTTAGCATCGGCATCAGTCTTTTGATCCTTGTGATCACAACTCAGCTTGAGGAGCCTCTCCAGCTTTCGAGTTTCCCGTCGCTTCTGCTCATGGTCACGCTCTTTAGAATGGCACTCAACGTTGCCACAACGAGGCAGATACTACTTAGCGGATTCGGCGGCAACATCATTCAGGCTTTCGGCGATTATGTAGTTGGCGGAAACTATATAGTAGGCTGTGTAGTGTTTCTCATTCTGGTAGTCATCAACTTCATGGTTATTACAAAGGGCTCGGGCCGAATTGCCGAAGTTGCGGCGCGTTTCACGTTGGACGCCATGCCCGGCAAGCAGATGAGTATTGATGCTGATCTTAACTCTGGGCTGATCGATGAAAAAACTGCAATAGAGCGTCGCAAAAAACTTTCCCGTGAATCCGACTTTTTCGGCGCCATGGACGGCGCAAGCAAGTTTGTCCGCGGCGATGCTGTTGCCGGTATAATAATAACGCTGATCAATGTTATCGGCGGCTTTGCCGTGGGAATGCTCCAGCGCGGCATGTCCGCTGGTGATGCTCTTTCTCATTACACGCTTTTGACCATCGGTGATGGCCTAGTGACGCAGATCCCTGCGCTGATCATATCCACCTCTGCCGGTATGATAGTGACCAGGGCGGCATCTGATCGGACGCTGGGGATGGAAGTCGGTTCCCAGCTGTTTATGAGGGCAAAGCCCATGATGATCACCGGTTGCCTGCTGGGCTCGACTGCGCTTCTGCCTGGTATGCCGTTTGTGCCGTTTATGCTTCTAGGCGCCGTTGTCGGAGCTACGGGCTATGGCGTTATGAAGAGCGGGCTGGAGACAAAGGTCAAAGACCAGGCAACACAGCAGAAAGTAGTCGGGGCCGGCAAGGAAGGCGGTAAACAGGGCTTGCTGACGGGAGGCGAAAAAAAGATCCCAGGCATATCGCTTGTTGATCTGGAGATCGGTTTTGGCCTGGTTCAGTTCGTTGATAACAGGGAGGGTGGCAAGTTGATTGACAGGATTGCAATGGTCCGGGGTCAGCTGGCAGAAGAACTTGGCATGATACTTCCGCCTGTGAATGTCCGGGATAACATCAAGCTGAAGAATACCGAGTATTCAATCAGGATCAGGGGGCTTGAAGTTGCGCGAGGATTTGTAAGGCCTGGCCAGTGGCTTGCAATCAATCCGGGCAATGCGCCGGCGATGGAGGGTCTGTTGCCGGTCAAGGAGCCTGCGTTCGGTTTCGATGCCTATTGGCTGCCGTCAGAGAAGAAGGATTTTGCTGAAGGAAAAGGATATACGGTTGTGGATTGTACGAGTGTGATTACAACGCATCTTGCTGAAATGGCAAAGCGGGCTGCTGCGGATATCCTTACAAGACAGGATGTCAGCAATATGATCGATCAGGTCAAAGAAACGGCGCCTTCTGTCGTTCAGGAGCTCGTGCCTGCCAAATTCCCTGTGGGCGGTATCCATAGGGTTTTACAGAGACTGCTTGCGGAACGTGTGTCGATAAGGGATCTGCCGTTGATACTTGAGTCTATATCTGATCACATCGCCCGCACACAGGATCCAGTGCTCTTGTCTGAGTTCTGCAGAAAGGCACTTGGCGGTCATATTTGCCTTAGCTACGTTGGCGCTGACGGGACAATGGCCGGACTAAGCGTGCATCCTAATCTCGAGACGCTGGTGAAGAAATCAGTACGTCGTGAGGGGAATGACGCCGGAATGCTGATAATGGATCCTTCGCTTGCAAAGGCCATCGTGGATATCATCAAGACAACGGTGCAATCGGCGAGGAGCCAGGGCCTGGAGCCGGCTATCCTGTGTTCACCGATTATAAGAGTGCATTTGAGGCATCTGATAGAGCATGAGTTGTCCAGTACGCCAGTCATATCATTTGCGGAAGTGCCTGATGCGGTATCGGTCAATATGATCGGGTTCGTTCAGGCGCCGGCGATTCAGGAAGCAAAAGCGATTCTGCAGGAGGCATAAATGAAGATAAGGAACTACAAGGGAAAATCACTGGAAGCCATTTATGATGCCATAAAGTCAGAGATGGGTCCGGAAGCCGTGGTCGTCAAGCAGGAGCAGGCGAAGGGTATCTCCGGGCTTTTATCCGGAACGAAGTACGAAGTGCTTGCCGTGGTGGATGACATATCCGAGCGCGACCATGCGTCTGCAAGCCTGATGAAGCAGGAGGAGTTCCGGAAATTCAGTGCATCCCAGGAAGAGAAGTGGCGTTCTATCGAAGAAATGATCCGGCAGTTGACCACGGAAGTCAAAAGCGGAGCTTCCGAGCCTTGTGATGTTCCAGGGGTGGTCAGAAATAATGATGTGCCTGATTTTGCGCAGGGCTGGGATGAGCGTTTTGTTTCCAATGTCCAGAATATGGTGCCGGGCTTATTTGCCGATAAATCCAATCCTGCCAACAGGGCTAAACTGGCATCGCTCTTCAATGTTTCTGGAGAATTCAAGGCGGGTCAGTCCTCTGAAAAGCCTGAAATAGTGGTGCTGGTAGGGCCGACTGGCTCCGGCAAGACGACAACAATGGCCAAACTCGCAGCGGGTTGGTGTATGAGCAAGAAGCTGAAAGTGGGTCTGATTACAACTGACACATACAGGATTGCAGCTGTTGATCAGACCAGGGAATATGCTGCGATGCTGGGCCTGGAACTTAAAGTGGTCTTTTCTGCCGGCGAAACAAAGAAAGCCATGGAGTATTTCGCAGACAGGGATGTTGTGATTATCGATACTCCCGGCCGGAATCATTACGATAATGTGGCTCTGACAGCAGCTAAAGGAATGCTTTCGCGCCTGGGAAAGATAACCACGATGCTGTTAATACCAGCGACGATGAATCAGGATGACGCGGCGCAGATGGTGCAATCCTACAAGATTATGGACCCGTCATGTATAATTGTCACAAAGCTGGATGAAACCAGGCGGTATCCTATCCTTACGACGTTGGCGAGTGTCTCCAAGTGCCCTTTATCATATTTTACAAATGGACAGAGAGTCCCGCATGACATCCTGCCGGTAGATTCTGATGTCTTGATAAAAATGCTTTTGGGTGAAAAGATATGTTGATGACGGATATGAAGGAAAATATTTCAACTTATGGGCCAGTGGACGACCAGGCGGCGTCGCTCAGGGCAGGGCAGCCGGCTGGTAGAATTCTGTCCAGTGCTATCACAGGGACAAGATGCATAACAATAGCCAGCGGTAAAGGTGGAGTCGGCAAGACCTTTGTCTCTGTAAATCTTGGTCTTGCTCTGGCGCGAACAGGCGCAAAGGTGTTGGTGTTCGATGCTGATCTTGGCCTTGCGAATGCAGATATACAGATGGGGGTCGATCCTGAATATACGATACAGGATGTGATTTACGGGAATTGTTCCATTGGTGATGCAATTGTCCAGGTTGACAAGAATCTGTCTTTACTGGCGTCATCTTCGGGTTCAGTGGAGATGGTTGAGATAGGCAGTGCCAGACGGCAGATGTTCGTTGAGGATCTGGTCAGGGCCGCCTCCGCTTATGACTATCTGCTGATCGATGTGGCGGCTGGTATAGGCCCGAATATATCCTCCTTTGTCAATGCCTCATCGGAATTGCTGGTGGTATTGGCCAATGAGCCGACGTCAATAATGGACGCATACTCGCTATTGAAGCTTGCCTATAAAGCGACCCCGTCTTCTTCTATAATGACGGTGATGAACATGGTGGTCTCAATCGATGAGGGGGAAGCGCTGTCGCAGCGGCTGGCAGGGATAACCAAACGTTTCCTGGGTGTGGAGTTTCCGTGTGCGGGCATAGTGGTATTTGACCATATGGTGGGCAATTCCATCAGGGCCAGGAATCCGATAGTCAGGTATGCGCCTGGAACGGGACCTGCGCAATGTATTAGGGAACTCGCGGCAGCAACGATCAGAAAGGGCGGAATGTCGTCAGCTGTGCGGGGCATTAATCCCGAAATGTTTGAAAGGCTGGCAGATATGGGATCTGCTGGAACAGGGGGGAACGGCTAAATGAGCGCTATACTGGCACAGATCGCATTGGCTTTTGGGCTTATCATGTTCATCATATCCGTGGTCGTAGGTTTTGTCTGCGAAGTGGAGCCGCTGGTGATAGTATTCAGGGCGATTGTTGTTATGTGCGTAAGCACAGTAGTGTTATCGGTGCTCTTTAGATACTTTGTGTCGATCATATATCAGTTCATGGCTCAAAAGATTCTTGATCAAAATAGAGCCCATGCCGCGAAGGTGCCTGGTGCGACGAAGAGCGGTGCAACAGGTGTTGCGCAATAGGAGTTTTAAATAAATATCATGGCAGTGGCGATTACAACTAATTTGGCGAATAAAGAGCTTTGGGAAAAGTTCTGGGCTGATCGCGATTCTGCAAAGTCTGTGGAGAGCCTGGTTACCTGCATGATGCCGCTGGTTCTTAACGTGATGCGGCGCATTGCCATAAGATTGCCTCAGCACATCGACACACAGGACCTTGTACAGGCCGGAATCATCGGTCTTTGTGATGCCATAGACCGGTATGATGTGTCTTTGAATACAGCATTCGAGCCGTTTGCCTCAATTCGAATCAAGGGCGCGATTATTGATGAGTTGAGGAAGAACGATGTGGTTCCGCGTTCTATGCGTGCAAAGCAGAAGAAGATAGAAGCGGCTCTGGGTGATTTTACAGAAAAGAATAATGCGCCTCCGACCGAAACGGAATTGGCGCTGATCGTGGATATGACAGTTGATGAGGTGTCGTCGATATTGGCGAGCACAGCCAGTATGATATCACTGGATAATATAGCCTATACCGATGAGAGCGGCCGCAGTGTGTTCCTGAAGGATATCCTGAAGGATACTGCGGTAAAGACGCCTGACAGGGATGCAGAAAAAAGCGATGTGACGCTATTGATGAGAAAGTCTTTCAAAGGGCTTTCTGATCGGGAGCAGAAGGTGTTGTATCTATATTATTATGAGGATCTTAATCTTGCAGAGATTGCTCTACTGTTTGAGATCACTGAGGCCAGGATATGCCAGATTCATGCCCTTGCAGTGGCCAAGATGAGGGCGTGTCTGTTGAAAAGCGGATGTACGTGTCATTATAATGATTAGCCCGAACTTCTCTTAGCTTATTTCCAGAATATGAGAAGTTCGCTTTGTCAGCGGGCTCGGGGCCGAGCTCGCTGGCAAAGACGTAAAACAACACCGTGTTTCAAGGTGTTGCCACGTGGCCGCCCCGTCTCAGGCCGACTGGTCGGCCTGTTTACGGCCCTGGAAGGGCGCATTTATCACAGGGCGTGAGAAATGCGGGTTAGCAGCAGTTTCTTGTGAGTTCCGAGAAGTTTGCGGCAAATCAGGTGGTTAACAGGGAGATGGCGATGACGGATCTATCGGCAAGTAACAGTTCGCTGGTAAAAGAGCTATATTCAGCGGATGTATTCAGGGTTACCACTATCAACAAAGATGCTGACCGGAATTCCAGTAAATTCGGGAAATTCTTGAAGGAGGATGATGATGCCGCGCAGGATGAATCACAGAAGAAGGAGACGCCGCATAAATCCGAAACAGACGTAACTGAGCCGGTGCCGGATCAGTTAAATATCAGCGAGTCAGCGCGCAAGGCCTCTGCGGCCGTGTTTCAGACATCTTTAGACATAAAGAAAGAGAACGCTTCGGAAGCGCCGGCAGATCTCAAGCAGCTATCGGGTGGGCAGGCCGCCGGGACCGGCAGTACGATCAACATCATTGCGTAAAATGCCAAGCCGTGCTTGGGCGAAGGATGGTGACAATCGCTGGCGGATAAGATCTTGATATTTTGACAGAATGTCCAAAATGAACAGAATGAGATTCTTGCAGGGGCATTGCCTTTACCATATCGCATGATGTGGCGTCGGCGCCCGCCTTTGCTAGTAGATACGGCATGGCATGCCCATCTCTCTTTCGTTCCCGGGTAGGGCGAACCATCTCTGATAAGCCGTCCGTATCTGCTCGGGCCCGCCCGAAGAAACAAGACGGGCGTCGCAAGCAACGCCCCTACGGGAATAAGAAATATTGCGTCGTGAATTCCTTCGCTTGATGGCTATGCGTTTTGCCCTGCATTGGCGAAAGGGGAAATACTTTCCGGGCAAATAAGTAACGAGCAAGAGCGATTATGCCGTAAGTGGCAGATAGGTATTGTGTTATGCGTCGGGATTGGTGGCGGTTGTTTGGTGGCACTTGGAGTGCTAATAGCACCCAGAGAGGCATAATAATATGAGAATATCAGAAGAAACGTCGTATCGCATGATGTCTGAGAGTCTGGTCAGCAGGCAGCAGATTATCGGTGCCTTACAACAGCAGATATCGTCAGGGAAAAAGATTCTTTATCCATCTGACGATCCGGCGCTATATGAAAAAGCGCTTAATCTCCGCAGCGATCTTTCAAATATCACGCAGTTCCAGAAGAATGCCGAAACAGCATCAGCTGAGCTGTTAAGCGTGGAGAACAATCTGCGTAATGCTACCGAGATATTTCAAAGGGCCGGCGAGATCACTATAAGAGGCGGTGATTCCAGTATAAGCAGTGTCGACAGGAAAGCTCTTGCCAACGAGGTGGATTCCATGCTCCAAAGCCTTGTGAATCAGGCTAATCAGAATGAGTCCGGTCGCTACAAGTATGGTGGACTGCGCAGTAATTATCAGCCGTTTCTTGTGGCTGACGGTAATGGTGATGGTTATATCGATAGTGTTACTTACCGTGGCGATAACAAAGTTAAAAATGTGGAGATAGGCCGTGGGGTATATGTCGCGAGCACGATGCCGGGTTCAAACGAGGGTGGCGAGAATGCGGTTTTTGTGACCAAGACCCAGGATTTGTTTAATGAGCTTATAACATTGCGTGACCAGTTGCTGGCAGGAGAGAATACTGTGGCAGGTGAAGCCACAACGGCAGATGCCGGTAGCGACGAGTTTGCCGTATCAGGGGTTTACAGCACGGGGTGCAGGGTTGAGGTCAGCTCTGTTGGCGGCAATGTTCCTGGCGGACTTACGGCTGGAATGACCTATTATGCCATTGTCACGGGAACAGGCGTACAGCTGGCAGCATCGCTCGATGATGCCCGGAATGGCGTTCCGATCGATCTTACATCAGCCGGCACAGGCTCTATTTCCATAAGGAAAAAGACACTGGAAGGCATTACGGCCGCAACAGAGCATATCAACGATTTAATTAGCAAGGTGGGTGCGCGACAGGAAACCATAGGACTTCAAAAAGATATGCTCAGTTCGCATGAAACCCTTCTCAACACATCATTGGCTAATACCGAATCAATTGACATTGCAGAGACAGTCATGGCGTTGTCCAAGAGTCAGACGGCATATGAGGCGGCTTTGAAGGCGGCGGCAATGTTCATTAATCAGCCAAGGCTTATGGATATGATGTAAGTCTCATGCTGTACTGCTATCCGTCATAAGCTTGTATTTCAGAACAGAAGTTTCGGCTCACCCTGAGGGTTCGCCCTACCTTTCCGGAATTGAGGTAGGGTGGGGCCTTCCGCCTACGCCAAAGCGCTCCGACGAGACAAGCTGGCCGAGCCGTCTTCATTTGGTTGTTGCCCTCCAGGGCTACGTTAAGAGAAAAGCAGGCTAAGCCCGCGCAAGATCAATCAATGATCTGATTGTGCACAGAAGCTGGTTGTTGTCGAACGGCTTTTGGATAAAGATGTTTGCCCCGCATTTTACAGGATGCCGCTCGTCTTCTTTGATGACATGCCCGCTCATTGCGATGATCTTCACGTGAGAATTGTCTTTTCTTATTTCCGCAAGCAGCTGCATTCCTGTGACGTCAGGCATTTCCATGTCCAGGATGATCATCTTAATGTCGTGCTTGCTGTGTTTGTAGATATCCATAGCCAACAAACTGTTATTTACGGGTATTGTCTTGTAGCCGAATCTTCCTAGAAACCTGGAGGTTGATTTCGTGATAAGCTCTTCATCGTCGACTATCAATATTGTTTCGGATCCAACTTGAGGCGGTTCATTGTTGGATGCTTTGGCTTTGTGCACAGAAGTGCTGTGTTTGGCCGGAAGATAAATGCTGAATGTCGTGCCTTTATCGATGGCAGAGTCAATGGTTATATGGCCATTGCCCCGTCTGATGATGTTATAGACTATGGACAATCCCAGCCCTGTGCCGCCAGAGCTCTTTTTTGTGGTGTAAAACGGCTCGAATATCTTGATCAGGGCGTCTTGCGGAATCCCTGTGCCTGAGTCGCTGACGTCAATTCGGGCATAATTGCCTGGCTTGGCGTTGGATACCGGCACCACTTGCCCTTTGAGCCAGCATTCCATGGATGTCTTGATTTTGATTTCGCCACCTGATGGCATGGCATCCTTGGCGTTGACTATGAGGTTAACCAATATCTGCTCGAGACTGGATGATGATATCAGCGCATTGATGTCAATATCGGCAAGGTGCATTTCAAGCTTTGTATTGCTGGGTAGTATCCTTTTGAATACGTGACGGATCTTTCGGATTGTTTCGTTGACGGGAGAACTCTTTCCGGGGTTATGGTCCGGCTTGGAGAATATTAACAACTGTTTAATGAGCTCTGCCCCGCGGATGGTCTCGTTCTCTATGTCTTTCAGTATCTCATATGAGGAGTCATTCTGGTTGCAGTCCACCAGCAGAAGCTGAGTATGGTTTCGGATGGAGGTCAATACATTGTTGAAATCGTGCGTGATCCCTGCCGCCAGCGAGCCGATAGCGTCCATCTTATGGATTTGTGTGAAGTGCGCCTGTGCCTCCTTGAAATGCGTGATATCGGTTAGCAGTGTGATACAGGTTATGGCTTTGCCGCTCTTGGTTACTTTGAGCGGCATATTGGTGGACTGCTGCCAGCGGATGGTTCCATTCGGCAGTCTGATGCCGGTTACAGTGTCTGCGAGCAACTTGTTGTTTTTGATGCACAGTATCCAGGGATGTTCGTCTCTCGGTGATTTTCTGCCTGTGCCGTCTAGAACTTCGTAGCCGCATTGTGCAAGGGTCTTTCCTGTGACCGTCAGCTCTTCCAGTCCAAATATGTTTTCGGCGGCCTTGTTGAGGTTGATGATTTTGCCGTTGCGTCCAAAGACCATGGCTGGTATATGCTCGAACAGGCGTCTGGATTTATCGCGAAAAGCGTCAATCTCCCTGGCCTGTTTTTCTGTCCATTTGTTGCTGTCTGGCAGGGCGGTTCTAGTGCTCATTTAGTGCCCGTTTTATCGCATCAATCAGAGTTATTCTTTCAAAGGGCTTGCATATGATTTCTCTGATCCCATGTTTTACAAGTTCATTGACTCGTTGCGTGTCTCCAAAACCAGAAACAATGATTACGGGTATTGTATCTGTCAATCTTCGCAATTTCTGGAGTAGATGTTCACTGTTAATTTCGGGCATTACTACGTCCAGCAATACCAGGCTTATTCTGGCATTTGCGGGCAGATGTGCGCTGGTTGTTGCTGTCGGCGAAACGGAATCCCTTAAGATCTCCAGCGCAACGTTTCCGCTGTTTGTGCAGATGACATGATAGCCGGACTTTTCAAGAAGCCGTCTGAGCATTCGCAGGAATGTACTGTCATCGTCAATTGCCAGAATGTATTTAACTGTAGCGCCTTGTCCTTCGCCAGCTTTCTTGTCCGGCGATTTTGCATGGCTGGGATCGGTCTTGGCAGTGTTTTGTGCTGTCTGATACTCGGCCGGTTTGCACGGTAAATAAAGATTGAAAGTCGTGCCGGAGTCTTCATCGGTCAAGAAGTCTATGAAACCGTTGTGGTCTTTGAGAATGGAATATGTAACGCTTAAGCCTAGACCGTTCTTGGACGCTAGTCCTTTCGTGGTGAAGAACGGCTCGAATATCCTATTCTGAATGATTTTGGGTATTCCGACTCCTGTGTCGGAGATAGAAAGAATCGCATAAGTATCTGAGTCCGGATTGCCCAGCATAGCTTCCTGTCTGTTTGTGGTAATTGCGGTTGTGGCCGCCAGTCGCAAGTGGCCGCCTTTGGGCATTGCCTCGATGGCGTTACTGCATATGTGCGATATGGCTTCTGTGATCAAACCTTTGCTGCCTGTGATGAAGATTGGCTGTTTTGGTATCCTTATTTCCAGGGTTACATTGTCAGGTTTGCATTTCTTGCAGAAGTCCGCCGCGGTTGACAGAATTTCCCGGACATCGAATTGCGCTGTCGTATAACGCTCCGAGGACTTGGAAAGGGTAATCATTTGCTTAATAAGGTAAGCGCCCTTTTGGGCGGACACAACAATATCATGGAGCATTTCCCGCTCTTCGCTGTTAGGTCTTGCCTGGTCCAGCATGTCTCCTGCGTTTGTCATTATCGGGGTAAGGATATTGTTGAAGTTGTGGGCGATTCCTGCAACAAGGACGGATATCGCTTCCATTTTCTGCGAATGGCGTACTTCGTGTTCCAGCTTTTTAAGGTTTGTGATGTCCTTGACAATGGTCTTAAAGCTGGTGATTTCTCCCTTAAGGTTGCGTGTGGCAGTGCTGCTTATCTGTACAGGGAAGGAGGTGCCGTCTTTTCTTTTAAATTGTAATTCAACATCTGTGATCTTGCCGGAATCCTTGAGGCCTCCGAATACATTGCGGCCGATTGTGGCGGATGCCTTATCCTGAATGTCAAATATAGTCTTCTTGTTTATGAGTTCGTCTTCTGTGTACCCAAGCCATTCCAGCTCCGTCCTGTTCATGGAAAGTATTGTTCCATCGATGCTGATGGTGTGGTAGCCGATTGCAGCATTGTTGTACAGGTCTGCAAGATCGTTCTCGGCTTCCTTTAACCTGGCTAAAAGCTTTTCCTCGGTCGAACTCGTCTCTATGCAGGTTTTTGGTGTCGAGTCGGCGAGGTTGGCAGTACTTTTCTTTACTGCGATATTCTTCTTTGTGTTTTTGGTGGTGGTGTTCATTCAAAAAGGGCGAGCAGGAGCTCTGATTTTTGTGATTCTTCGCGTATTTGCTCGGTTATCGTTGGCACGTCTTTGATCTCCAGACCCAGGCGTTTCCAGACACTGTGGAAAAAGGCCGGTGCGGTCGAATCGCCACTGTCGCCGATCTTCTCTAGATTGCATATGTAGTTTGCGGTATGGCAGAGCATGACGAGATCAATATACTTCGCGTTGGCGTTATCGGGCTCGTGGTGCCACCTGATGACCTCCTGCAGTTCCGTTGATAGCCCCCATTTCTTTCCCAGCCAGGCCCCGATCTGGGCGTGGTCAGCTGAGATATGCTCTATCTCCATAAGGAACAGCGGGATATTTCTTTCTTTACAGTCCTTTACGGCGTTTAAAAACTGCTCATGAAAGTATTGCTCGAAAATGATCTTGCCAATATCGTGCAGAAGACCAGAAAGATGCAGGACATCTTTATTGTATCTGGATTTGATGTTTTGCCTGCAGCGATCATACAGGACCTCAGCTGCAATACCCGTGGATATGCTGTGCCGCCAGAATTCTTCGCGATTAAAACCAGCTTCGCCTTTTCTGCCGTATGCCGCAAAGACAGAGGTTGATAAGGCAACGTTGCTGACCGAGGTGAATCCCATCCTGGCCACTGCATGTCGGATAGATGTAATTGGCTCACTGCTCCCGAAAAAAGCAGAATTTACGACTTTGAGGATCTTGAGCATCATGGCGGGATCATCCTCGATGATTTTTGCCACCTGGCCTGCATCTGAGTTGGGGTTGAGCAGGCAGTTTCTCAGTTTCTGAATGATGGCCGGCAGGGTAGGTAGGTTCCTGATCCCTTCCAGTTTTCTGATAATGTCATCGTTGATGGCCATCCGCCTCCTGATTGCTACATTCAAGATAGTATATCTGGATTGATTAAGTCAATTGATTCTGCCGTGTGGCAGGTCGCAGTGCGACTCGGCCGGAGGCCTCGTCCTGTCCAATTCCGAAAAGAATGGCAAATCGGCCACGGTGAGCCGCTCTTATCTGGGCCGCATCGAATTGTAAGATGCGCCCGGTGCGACTTGGACGAAGGATGGTGTCATTCGCTTGCGGAAAAGACCTGAGCTTGGCACAAGCTCAGCTACAGTGAGGAAAGTTTTCCTGTTTGTAGCGGCGCATGCATGCCGAGCCGTAGTGCTTGGACGAAGGCTGGTGTCATGCGCCGGCGGAGAAGACCTAGCCTGCATTTCTCAAAGCATTTGAGAGAAATGCACCCCGTGAGGGGCGTTGCCCAACGGGGCTCACGCCCTGCGGGTTTCGACTCCAACGACATAAGTCGTTTTCGCTCAAGCCGAAGCCTCGCCACTTCGTGCCCATTGCTTCGGCGTAGTACAAACAGTCACAAAACTGTATCGATATAGTACAAATTATGCCGTAAAAGCAATTTAGTTTCAGGCGCTATCGCAATATATTGTGGTTCATCTCGTTATGGGCACTATATCGTGTGGCTTGTCGTAAGACCCTTAATACAAAAGGAATATGTCTCTTTGTGTGACATAACAGGCCCAAAATGGCTTTGTTTTGGGAGGGCCGTTGTCGTGTTTTTTTGATTCCTGAAATCACCAATTATGCATCTTGGCACGGCTAATGCGTTATGCCACACAATGAAAAAAATATATTCAATCTTAATGCTTTTGTTGGCATTCAATCTTTCAGCTTCAGGTGCAATGACGAATGATCAGGCTTTAGTAAAAGTAAGCTGGATCAAAAAGGCATTTAACTGTTTGGCGTGGGATGAGTTGGTAGCGGTTAGTCAATCGCCAAGTGATATTTGTGCCAGAGTCAAGGACAGGGTTGTGTATGCGGCCGACGATGTGGATTCAATGAAGACTGCGCCGGAGACATGGGAAGATGGCCGTGGTGATTGCGAGGATTTTGCCAATTGTATCGTAAGTTTATGCAAAGCCAAGGGCTTTGATGCCTGGATTGAGGTTTACTTCGAGGTCAATAACAGCAATGGCCATGCTGTGGCAATGGGGAAATGGAACGGACGGTTGTGGATATCCAGCAACGGCAATTTCAAGTTTGTAGATACAAACGAAAATGCCTGCGTGGTTGTTGCCGTAGAAATGGGCTGGCACAGGGGGCAGATGATGTTTGAGCGCTGGGCTGGTAATGTTGATCCTGAAAGGAGCATTTCCTTTTCGGGCGCAAAGCCGATAAGGAATTAAGGGCGTATTGTAGCTCTACCGGGTATATACCCCTGCCGGCTTGTCCGGCAGGTGAATAAGACTGTTGG
>CAMCYG010000028.1 GCA_945883775.1 Victivallis vadensis | reverse complement strand
AGGCCAGACGGCTCGGCGTTCCACGCCAAGCATTAATCAAGATGCTAGTTGCCGGTCATTTCGAAAAAGCACATGCCTGAAGAATTCGAACAAAGCCATTCAACGCTACCTCGTGTCCTGCGGACACTCGGATGTTGATGGCAAACGTTGGTCTTGAGAAATGATTAGCCACATAGATCACATAGAACACATAATAATTTTGTGCTTACTTTGTGCTCCTTGTACTACTATCCGTCATATTCTTTTATTTTGTGCATTAAGTTCATGCTGCCATTTTCATAAGTTGTTCTGTATTAGCAGCTGATGCGGCAAGCACGGCCGTCGCGACTTTCCGGCCCTTGGCTGTGAGTTGATAGCGATTGGTACGTGATATTCTCTGAAGCAACCCATGCATGCGAAGCAAGCGCAAGCGTCGGCTGATCTTTGCGCTTAGGCGTTTCCGCTCGGTTTTCTCTTTTACTGAGTCATAAAGAGTTTCCAGAAGATGCTTGTTCCTGAACCCATTGCTTTGATTCTCGCCTCGCGTAAGATATTGCAGAGTCTTGAAATCTTCTTGGTTCCAAGGATTTATTGCCCGGAATGACTTCCCGTCTTTGTTGTATATCTTGATAGAATTACAGTTGACCCAATGCTTGAGGCGAATGCCCTCATAGCGAGAACGTAAATCGCTTACGACTTCATCCGGAGGGCGTCCTTGTGTTGATGAACGTCCCAGAAAACGCATGACAGCTGGGCTTTGCGCTATAAACAGTCCGTAACGGGCAAGCCTTGGGAAACGCTCATCAAGATAACCTCCGGCGTTAAACACAAGATCGGTAGCCCATTCAGTCGCATCGGCAGACCAGTAGTAATCGAGCGGCTGCCCGCCCATCACCGTTTTTAAGCCAGGTCAGTTGCGCTCCAGCAGCTCGCCAAGCAGTTTTGGCCAGTCGGATTGAAGCTGTTGATCCATAATATCCTGAGCTTTAGCGTAATTGCTTATATGCGTAAAGCAGTTCCCGTCCTTCACATAGTCGACATTTTCCCGAATTCTTTCAGCAATATCTTGCGCGTACCCAAATAGGAGTTGATGCCCGCCTCGCTGGCCAGCCACCTAATGGTCCCCCTAAATAGAATTCGATCCCAACCACATATTGCACCGCGAACACTTTTATTGCACATTTCCATAAACGATTTCATGGCATCCTCTCCGTTGTGGGTTTGTTTATTGTTAGGGGAGGATGCCATACTCTTTACTCACACCAAAAGTTATTATTCTTCTCTTCATCGGCTTTCATCTGCGTTTATCGGCGGTTACATCTTGTCTTTCCTTTTTTTGGTTGCGGCCATGGGTCGCGCTAGGCCCTTTGTGGTAAATTCTTTTCTTCATTTGGTTGTGGCGGGGTAAGCACGCCGGGGGGGCTTCGGCTTGGACCTCATGGGCTACGTTAAGAGAAATCCTGGTTGTCACAGGGCATACGCTCAGAACGTCATTTGCCGCTATTTGTTAGAGTAGTAGAGTTTGTCTGGCGCTTGACGTGCATATTCCCTGATTTATCTCGCTCGTACTCAGTTGTCAACGTGCCGGAGGCGGTTTTCTCTACTGTTGTGGCCGATGTGGTGACCAGAGCTGAGCTTCCAGGTAGCAATGTTTCGGTTGTTACGGCGCTACTACCATTCGCATCAACAGATCTGGTAGTGCGGCTGATTGTTCGCATCTTGCCGTCCCTGTCTGGTTTCTCTGTTTCTATTGATGTCTGCTTGATGTAAATTAAGGTTTCTTTTGTCCTTTGAATCGAAAGGATGTCTCCATTTGCGTCGCGCTCAATGTCTTCCGTTATCTCGGTGGCAGAATGTTTACTGATCCAGTCAGCGGGGCCGTTATCCTCGGCGCGAATAATTGATGTAGTGAGAAGAGTTGCGGTAACTGCCGCATTCAATACATATGTTAATTTCATGGTTCTCTCCTTTTTTTGCTATCCAAAGAGGGCTACACCCGCAACCCAAAAACATAAGAATTCTCTCACAGCAGCGCCCTGCGTAGCCGCCTTGAGCAAAGCATGGGAGCACACAGAGATCGCGGAGATATATGCAGAGCGAAGCCCTGTATATTGGAATTTCTCTGTGCCCTCAGTGAACTCTGCGAGAAATATCTTTTCTTCTTCACTGTTCCCCTTGTTTAACATGCAACTGACGTATTGCATCATCCGTGCCAATGTCGTGCAGGCCATTACGGGATGCGAAAAACATGAAGATATAAGGCAAAAACCGTTATACGCCCGTTTTGTGCGGTAAATCTAATTTAATTCTTGTATACAAATGTATGCAGTATTATCATCGGCCCTGTATTCAATTGTATACAGGTGAGTATGTCTAAATTAATTAAGGTATTGGGCTATGGAATTTGAGCGGCGAGTTAAGAAGATAAGCGGAGCAACGCTGATTATTTCAGCGGATAAGAGCCGTGATGCCATATTGGTCCAGAAATCCAAATTACTGGTTGTCAACGGTCCTTTGCAGGGCAGAGAATTCATGGTGGACAAGAATGTTTTCACAATCGGTGCAGGTGATAATAATGATCTAGCTATTCAGGATTCCACCGTATCCCGCAGACATTGTGAAATCCAGCTTGTTCCTGAAGGATATGTGGTCCGTGATCTTGGCAGTACTAATGGAACTATTGTTCAGGGGGTGAAGGTTACGGAAGCTTTTCTCAGCCAAAGCACAGAGATCCAGCTCGGCAAGACCAAGCTGGTGTTCTGTCCTTTGAAAGAGGCGATGGAATACACCTTGAGCAGGAATGAGTCGTTCGGCTGTCTACTGGGCAAGAGTGTAGCAATGCGCAGGGTATTCCATGTTGCCGAGACCTATGCCCCAACCGATGCCAGCATATTGATTGAGGGAGATACCGGGACTGGCAAAGAAGTGCTGGCAGAGGAAATCCACAAGCACAGCGCGCGGAGGGATAAGCCCTTTGTTGTGATAGATTGCACGGCACTTGCAAAGGAGCTTGTTGAAAGCGAATTATTCGGGCATGCAAAAGGTTCGTTTACTGGCGCGAACGTCGAGCGGGTGGGTGCTTTTGAGTTTGCCGATGGCGGGACTATATTTCTCGACGAGATCGGCGATCTTAGCGCAGACCTGCAGCCCAAGCTGCTGCGCGTTCTCGAAAAGAAAGAGATCAGGAAAGTGGGCAGCAACAAGCTCAAGTCTGTTAATGTCAGAATCATCGCGGCGACCAACAAGAAACTCGAATCCGAAGTCAATTCCGGTCGTTTCAGAGAGGATCTTTACTTCCGCATGTCAGTCGTAAATATTGATCTTCCTCCGCTTAAGAACAGGAAAGAAGACCTGCCGATACTTACAAAGCGTTTCCTTAAGGAGTTTTTCAAAGACGATGCAACGGCTGATATTGTTGATTTTGACAAGACCATGGAGTTTTTCAAATCCCACGATTGGCCCGGAAATGTGCGTGAACTGAGGAATCTCATAGAGATGGCAGCTTATAACAAGCAACGACCTCTGGATCTCAGTTCTTTTCTTTATCTCGGCAGAATGAAGATAAGGGCGGAGGAATCAATTGCAGCGGAATCCTCCGAAATAAAGACATTTAAGGCCGCGAAAGGCGATCTGGTAGATAAATTCGCGCGTGACTATATATCTGCTCTTCTGAAGAAGAATGACGGGAATGTTTCTAAGGCTTCCCGGGAGGCGGATATCGAGAGGGCATATCTGCAACGCCTGATTAAGAAGTATGATCTAAAGACTTGATCACAATCGGCCCTGGGATTGCCTGAAGGGTAGGGCGAGGCGTCGCGAAAAACGTTGTGCTCTTAGTGTGCTTTGTACTATTACCCGTCAGCTTCTTGTTTGTCACAGAATCGCCGATGCGGGGATCCAGCCGTCGCTCAATGAGCTATGGCGGACACTGTCGGCTCCTACCTCCGGATGTCTGCAATGCTGTACTGATTGATGGTCAGTTCATCTTGCGATACATTGCCGGTGTGCATTTGTAGTGTTTGCGAAAGACTGTTGCGAAGTACTGGCTGGTCGAGAAGCCTGCTTCAAAGGCGATATCTGTAATGCTCATCTCCTTCTTTGTGCGAAGCAGATCTGCCGCTTTTTCGGTGCGTGCGCGATTTAGGTATTCCATTGGTGTGCAATTAGTCACCTGTCTGCAGTAATGTACAAAACGTGTTGTTCCCAGTCCGCATGTTTCGGCCATAGATTCAAGTGTCCATTGTTCCGAAACATTTGACGGCAGTGCAGAAAGAAACAGTTCTGTAGACCTGCGTGCACTGGTCAGTGATTTCGAGAGAGTCATTTTCTGAGTCCTGAACAGTTCAAGCAGCAGCAGGAGAAGTTCGTTTATGTAAACCGCGAGACGCGATGTGCCGGTATTCTTTTGGTACATGGCAACTGTTTTGGCTATTTGCTTGAAACAGTTCTGGATTTCCGGCGAAGATTTCCAGACTGGTTGTTCGTTTTGGCTGAGGAACTGTGTGAGCGTTGCCTTGTCCTTTTGTGATATGATCAGCCAGCGCGGCCATTTCCATTCCTGGTGCGGGTGGCGGATCCCGACGTCTATAATGATCCAGTGCAGGCGGCCTGCCCCGACATTCGGCAGCCCGACCTTATGCGGCTGCCATGGGCGTGTTATAGTCATGCTGCCTGGCTGGAGTTTGCACCGGTTGTTTTCCAGAGCAAAGTCGATGGTGCCTGTTTCGAGGTAGGTCAGCTCTATTCCTTCGTTACGGTGCCACTCCAGTCCCCAGCTCTGGGGGTGCTTTGCGTCCCAGTAGCCGACGCTGCGTAGGCCTTCAAGTTCATCATCTTTAAGACGCATTCCCGGATAAGTTCCGCGAGAAAGCGCACGAAGTTCCACCGATGAGTTGCGCACCGCAATTGATAGTGGATCGCAGGAGTCGGCGTGATATGTCTTGCCTGATTCCTTGTATATCGGTACGCGACAGTCTTTCATGATACTAAATCCTTATCACGAATAGTATCGCAGCACGCTGCACGGAGAAAGAAAAATGTTCAATATCCTTCACTGTAGAGGATTGAAAGATTTCGCCTGGGCAATAGTTTACTATCCTGTCAATGCTGAATAAGAAATCGAACATAGGAGGAATGAAGTATGAAGATCGGGTGTTTTGCATTGGTTGAGCCGTTTACGGTTATGGCGCGTCAGTTTAAGGCTATTGCGGAGATGGGCATCAAGTATGCGGATATTACAGATAACCATCAGGGCGGAATGCTGGGCGTGGAGTATGGTTTTTCTTCTTCAATAAGTCTGGATTCACATCCGACGATGATTCGTGAAATGGTAGAGGAAGCTGGTATAGAGTTAACCGCTTTTTGCGCACATGCGAATCTGCTCGATCCCATGAGTCCGGCCAGATACGGCACGACTGAGATCATCAAGGCTATAAGATTGGCCAAACTGCTCGGTATAAAGGATGTGATTACAACAGAAGGCGATCCCAAAACTGAGTTCGGGCATAAGCTCACGCCGAAAGAGCGAATCTTTGCGATGCGTGAGAAGCTGTATGAACCTGTTCTGTGGGCAGAAGAGTTGGGGGTCGAGCTTTTGCTGGAACCGCACGGCATAGTCACCGATTCCGTTGACAGCATGGGTGAAGTTCTGAATGCGCTGGGTCATGAGAAGACCGTTGGAATCTGTCTTGATACCGGGAACAGCTGGCTTGGGGGCTCGGAACCGCTGGATTACATCAAGACATTTGGAAAGCGTATCAAGCATGTACACTGGAAAGACATGGCGAAAGACATGGAAGAGAAGCGTGGCAAGATGTATGGTTGTGGTATGGCTGTTCTTCCACTGGGCGACGGTGTAGTTGGTATTCCGGAAATAGTCAAGGCATTGAAAAAGATCGGATTTGACGGCGCCACTACCCTGGAGATTGCGGGTCCCGATAATGTGAAGACGTCGGAAAAGAGGCTGAAGGAATGGTGGGGCGCTTAGACCTGAAGACCGCCCAAATGGACTGGGCTCCTTCATATGGAATTAGATCCCCTGTTAGGCGATATTTGTAGAATAGTCACGAAGAAGATCGTCGATACGGGGATCGACTCCTACATAAGAGAAGAAATGAATATGATTAATTGATGGAACGATTCCTGCCTCGACGATTTTGCGCAGAAGTGGCGGCTCGTTCAGAGGGTTAGCCAACCTTAACGGAATTAAGTTAGGGTGAGACATTGTCCGCTAAAACATTATGTAAGAGGAGGTATAAAATGAATCACTGTATTCGTTGTTTAGTATCAGCAATTGTGTTGGCGGGGTTGGTTGTGTCGGTTTCAAAAGGACAGCAGGCGGCTGATCCTTTTGCGGAGGCTGCTCGATATGCTGCCGGTCAGCCTCGCAAGGTGCTGACAGGCATCGAGGCCGAGATACGTGCGGCTAAGAAAGATCAACAGCCAGACCTTGAGGCAAAGCTGCTGAAATTGATCCAGTCAGCCGACAGCACGATTGATGGCAAAGCATGGGCGTGCCGTCAATTGCGGTATATCGGTTCTGAAAATTCCGTTGAAACGCTTGCTGCCTTGCTTGGCAGCAAGGATCTGGCGCCTGTGGCAAGACAGGCGTTGCTGACTATGCCAGGCAGGAATGTGAATAAGGCCTTGCGGGATGCGATTTCTAAAACCGATGGCAGTCTTAAAGCAGGACTTATCCAGACGATAGGAGCAAGACGTGATGAGGATGCGATCAAGCTGCTTGCCGTTGAGTCTGCGTCTAAAGATGCCCTTGTGGCTGAATCGGCAATTGCGGCCATGGGCAATATTGGAAGCTACAAAGCATATAAGATGCTGAAGACTGTCAAAGCGCCAGATTCGCTCAAGGTATGTCTCGCCAGTGCATTGCTCAAGTGTGCAGACCAGTTGGTTCTGACTGGCAAGAAGAAGGACGCCTTTGCAGTATATAATGAAGTGTTATCGGCCAATGATGCAGCGTTTATCAAGGCCGCGGCACTTCGCGGTGTTCTGGTCACTAATCCCAAACATGCCCTTACTACAGCTGAAAGCTTGCTGAAATCTGATTCGGCAATGCTTCGGCGTATATCTGCTGCATCCCTGTGCGAATATGGTGATGAGCGTCAGATCATGGCATTGTTTTCCAAATTGCCGTCTCTACCGGTTGATACGCAGGTTGTCTTGATAAGCTGTGTTAAGGGCAAGGCGGTGCTGCCGGTCATATGTGAGGCTGTTGCAGGAAGCGATCAGGATGTCAGTGTTGCCGCAGTGACCGCAGTCGGCAGGCTTGGCGATGAGTCTGCAGTTCAGCTGCTTCTAAAGGTTTCCGCAGGGCAGAAGGGTCCGCTTCAGGCTGCAGCAAGAAACAGCCTTCAGACGCTTGCAGACAAGCGGGCAGGCGCGGTATTACTCTTGAATGCGAAGAGCGGCGATTCGGCAATCCGGGTCGAAGCAATCAATGCCCTGAAAGCCAGGGCAGAGGTCTCGGCAAAGGCTGACATGTTTGCTCTGCTCGCTGATGGCGACAATAATGTGCGCGCCGCTGCTTATGGCGCTATTGGTCAACTTGCCGGAGCTGAAGATATTAACGAGCTTATAAAGATGTTCAAATCAGCCGGTGCTGAGAATGCCAGCATAGCTGAACGGACTTTGACGGATGTCTGTCGGCGTCTGCCGGATGCCGATGCAACGGCTTCTGCAGTTATAACAGCCATGATAGGATCAAATCCGAAGGAGAAGGTTTCGCTGTTGCGTGTGATTGGCCAAATCAAGTCGGGCAAGGCTGTTGAAGTTTTGATGGCTCATATCGGTGATCCGGATGCTGACATCAAGGATGCGGCAATCCGCGGTATGGCTGGGTGGCCGGATGCGTCTCAGATTGCTACAGTGATGGAGATTTCGCAGAAAGCTGAAAATCAGATTCACAAGATCATTGCTCTGCGCGGTGCGATACGGATGATAGGCCTGCCATCCGCGCGGTCTGCGGAACAGACTGTGAAGCTTCTTTCCGATGCAATGAAGTTGGCTTCCAGCCCTGATGACAGAAAGCTGGTTTTGGCGCAACTTGCAGGAATCAAACATGAAGGGGCGCTGGATCTTGCCTTGCAGGCTGTGGCGTACGGTGATGTAAATGCTGAAGCTGCTGCGGCAGTTAAAAAAATTGCAAGTGAGCTTGGCGATAAAAACGAAGCTGCTACTGCAGCACTCAAAAAGATTAATGAGTCCGGCGCCAAGGAAGGTGGCAAATGAGGCCAAGCCGGATTATGAAATGTCTGGGGCTGCTGGCTGTTGCAGTTTCTGCCGGGCTTGGCCCAACGATGATCCGGGCTGCGGAGAATCCTGTCAAGGTGCTGATCATAACTGGTGCTAACAACCACGACTGGAAGCTCACGACCGAGGCGCTGAAAAAGATTTACGAAGACAGCGGGCGCTTTACCGTGGCGGTTACGGAGAAGCCGTCTGAACTGACCGCTGTGGAATTGGCCAAGTACGATGTACTGGTGAATAACTGGACCATGGTGGGTAAGACCGGTCATGTCTGGAGTGTTGAGGTTGAGAAAGCTGTTGAGGATTTTGTCGCGGGCGGAAAAGGTTTTGTGACATTCCATGCCGGCAGTTCCTGTTTTGCCGACTGGCCTGGTTTTCACAAGATTGCCGGCGGCACCTGGGGAAAGGGCACCGGGCATGGCAAGTACCATTCCTTTATGGTGAAGATGTCAGAGGTTGATCACCCGGTTACGAAGGGCATCGCGGATTTTGAGATCTCGGATGAGTTGTGGCACAAGGTTGTGGTACTTGAGCCGACGCCTGGGCGTAAGGTCCTGTGCAGGTCAATGTCGGACAAGGAGACTGGCGGTACGGGCAGTATGGAGGATGTGGTGATATGTACGGAATTCGGGCAAGGGCGCGGCTTCTACAATACTCTTGGGCATGATGTAAAAGCGATGGATAATCAGGGGTGGAGGCAGTTGATGCTGCGCGGTACGGAATGGGCGGCCACTGGGAGTGTGGTTGAGAAGCCGAGTGCGCCTGGCGACAAGGTCGCTGCCGCCGGGTTTTCATGGAAACAGACCGACAAGTCTATTGCCCTGTTGAACAACGGCAAGGTGGTCTGGCAGTTGAATCACGACAAGGCGGAGGGAAAGCCGTATTTCCACCCGCTTGCCTCGGTGGATGGTGACGTTCTGACCTGGCTCCGGCCGGAAGATCATCCATGGCACCGGGCTCTGTGGTTTTCCTGGAAACACATCAATGGGCTCAATTACTGGGAAGAGGATAAGAAGACCGGTAAGTCGGACGGTTGCACCGAGCTTGTTGATGTGACGATCATACCCGAGGATGATTTTTCAGCAAGGATCGAGATGAAATTGAGTTACCATCCGCCAGATAAAGAAGTGTTGCTAGCGGAGAGCAGGGTGATCGATGTGAGCGCGCCACGGGAAGATGGCAGCTATCGGTTGATCTGGGTGTCGACATTCACCGCCTTATCCGATGTCCTTCTTGGCCGGACGCCAATACCTGGAGAGTCGAATGGAGTGGGCTATGGCGGCTACGCAGGTCTCTCCATCCGCATGGCTAAGGATACGAGAGACTTAAAGTTTGTGGACAGTGAGGGGCGTCAAGATGAAGCCGTCCATGGAAATAAAGCCGCGTGGTTGGATGCTAGCGGAGATTTCGGCCATGGTATGTGCGGCGTCGCTATCATAAGCCCTGCGTCGAATGAGCGGAGTCCGTCCCAGTGGTACCTTGCAAAGGGGATGCCGTATTTCAGCCCGGCTTTTCTGTTTAGCGGCGATTATAAGCTTGAGAAGGGGAAGCCGCTGGTTTTGAGGTACAGCGTGCTGGTCCACAGGGGTGTAGCCGATAAAGCGATGCTTGATAACGAATGCCAGAATTTTGCAAACGTAGAAAAAAGGAGACACACATGAAGAATATCTCACGCAGGAATTTTTTCAAAGGTGCCGCAGCTCTGGCTGGTGTGGTGGCGGGTTTCCCGACGATAGTGCCTTCGTCGGTGTTTGGGGCCAATGCGCCCAGTAACCGGATTGCGGTGGGATGCATAGGGCTTGGCGGGCAGGGTAGCGGAGATCTGCGCAACACCATGGGACTGGATGAGGCGCAAATAGTTGCCGTGTGCGATCCGTTCAAGGATCGGCGCGAGAATATGGCGAAGCTGGTCAACGACCACTATGCATCGAAGAACGATCAGGGAAAATACAAGTGTTGCGAGGCGTATCGGGATTTCAGGGAAATGCTGGCCAGACCGGATATTGACGCGGTGCTGGTTTCGACGCCGGACCACTGGCACGTGCCGGTGGCAGTACTGGCTGTTAAGGCCGGGAAGGATGTATATGTCCAGAAGCCGCTCGGGCTCAGTATTGCCGAGAATAAGTTGATGAGGGAGACGGTTCATAAATATGGCGCGATTTTCCAGTACGGGGCACAGCAGAGGTGTTTCAACCAGCATTGCGGATTTGCGGCGGAACTGGTGCGGAACGGGTATATCGGCGAATTGAAGTCAATCGATGTGATCGCGCCGAACGGCTCGACCGGTGGACAACAGGATCCGCAACCGGTTCCTAATGACCTGGATTATGACATGTGGCTGGGACCGGCGCCAGTGACGCCCTACACGCATGACCGCGTGATTGGGGCGGGAAGGTGGCATGTTTATGATTACGCGCTTGGTTTTATCGCTGGCTGGGGCGCACATCCGCTGGATATTGCACATTGGGGTTATCCGCACATTCCGGTTGAATACGAAGGAACGGGCCTGATTCCACAGGATGGTTTGTTTGATACAGTGGTGAATTGGGATGTAAAGGGCAGGTATGCCAGCGGGGTGACGTTTACGATGAAAGCAGGTTCCGACCAGACCACGTTTACGGGGACCGAGGGTTGGGTTGCGCCAAGCAGAGGCGGTATTAAAGCAAGCAGCGACTCACTTCTGAAGGTCAAGATCAAGCCGGGCGAGATCCATTTGCTGCAGGACAACAATCATTACCTGAACTTCATCAAGTCGGTGAAGACTCGTAGAGCTCCGGCAGGGGATATTGACTCGGCTGTGCAGTCGGACTTCATGAGCCACTTGGGCGATATCTGCATCCGGACAGGTCGGAAGATCAAGTGGGATCCTGTTAAGGAAGAGATTATCGGTGATGCAGAGGCGGCGCGTATGACGGACAGGGTTCGCCGTGAGCCGTGGGGCCTGGTATAGGAAGCGTAGAGGGGTGTCCTGGATAAATGTCAGACTTCTATCCGCCGTCCAATTCGGCTCACTCAGCCTTCTTCGCTTAAGAGCTTCGCATGCCAAGAAGGGTTCGCCTTATCTGGGATTGCCTGAAGGGTAGGGCGAGGCGTCCCTGCCGAGCCGTTCTGGGTCTGATTGTGCAGTGATGAAAGAAGCAGGGAGAAGACGGCTCACCCGGGCCTAATCCGCCGTAGTAAGGCCCTTGGCTACGAAGGCTGGAAGGGTTCGCCCTACCTGGGATTGTCTGAGGTAGATGCGTCCCTGCCGAGCCGTCGCGAAAAACGTTGTGCTCTTAGTGTGCTTTGTACTATTACCCGTCAACTTCTTGTATTTTGTCACAGAATAGCCGATGCGGGGATCCAGCCGTCGCTCAATGAGCTATGGCGGACACTGTCGGCTCCTACCTCAGGATGTAGGAGCCGCAACCCTTTGCGGCGATCTCGGTCATGGGTCGCGCTAGGTCCTTCGTGGTGGCCCTCATGGGACCTGTTGAGAGAGGGGAGTTAACAATTTCCTGAATGTAGTCCCGGTGTCTCACCGGGGAGGAGAAACAGGTTCGTCTGATTCCCTATCGCAATGTCGCACAGATGGATGGTCAGTTCATCTGCTCTTTTTAGTATTACATCTTAAAGTCTGCCACTAGGAATGTGTGATCGGAAGGCTTTTCCTTCAGGCGCGGTTTTATGTCTATGAAGCTGTCGGTTGACTTGTCGGCTAGTGGTTTTGTCGCGAGGATATGGTCAACTCGCCAGCCCATTTTTCTGCCTACCGCATCTATCGTCCTGTAATCATAATATGTGTACTGACCTGCCTCCGGATGGTGCTTTCTAAACACATCGGTAAATCCCCAGCTTAAGGTGTCGGCCAATGCTTTGCGTACATCCACATGGTAGCAGACATGCTCCGCCTGCTTTTCGGCGTTGTGTATGTCAATTGCCAGCGGCGCAACGTTGAGGTCGCCGACCCACACGACAAGGTCTGTCGGTTTGAACTTCTCGGCAAAGTACTGCTTAAGCCGTTTAAACCACTTTAGTTTGTATTGGTACATCGCATGGTCTAATTCGCGGCCCTGCGGGACGTAGGTGTTGATCACGTTCAGTTTCCCGAGCTTTACATATGCCAGCCTTGTCTCGTCTTTCTGGCCTGTATCGCTGAATCCGAATTCGACTGCATCCGGCTTGTCTTTGCAGAGTATCGCGACGCCGTTATAGGACTTCTCGCCTTTGTAAAACACCTTGTAGCCGGCACTGGTTATGTCCAGTACAGGAAAGTCGCTGTCGACGGCCTTGGTCTCCTGAATGCAAAGGATGTCAGGTGAGTTCTCCTTCAGCCATTCGAGGATGATTGGCAGTCGCGATCTTACGGAATTGGCGTTAAATGTTGCTATTCTCATGTTGTACAAAAAGTTATTATCCATCTACGGTAGGGCGAAGCCTCCGGCTGAGCCGTTCTGATCATAATCGGCTCGGCAGGGACGCCTCGCCCTATCTTTTACTTGCGATATTCAAGCGTTCCCTGAAACACATGTACAGCCGGGCCGAGCATTGTGACCGCAGTTGCGCCTTGAGCAGTCGGCTGGAAATCTATTGTCAGAACATCTCCGCTGGCTGCCTTGACCTTCACCGGAGGCTTGACCAGTCCCAGTTTATTAGCGACAAGCGCGGATGCCGTGATTCCCGTTCCGCAGGCCAGAGTCTCTGACTCGACGCCTCTTTCATACGTTCTTACGTCTATAGAATGGGGACCGGTTGCGGCGATGAAGTTTGCGTTGGTGCCCTTGGGTGCAAAATCGCGATGATAGCGCACCTTGGCGCCGATGCCGTTGACGTCGTGTCCGGCTAAGTTCTTAACAGGGATGACAGCATGCGGAACTCCGGTATTAACGAATCCGTATGCGACCTTTTTTTCGTTAATTGCCAGCTTTGCGTTCAGGCGCCAGTCTTTGGGTTCCGTCATCCATATTTTTACCAGACCTTTTAGTATCTCAGCGCTTAATATTCCCGCGGCAGTCTGTATCTTCATCTTTGATTTTGCCGCTCCGATGTCATATGCCAGCATTGCCACGCATCTTGCCCCATTGCCGCACATGTCCGCCTCGCGTCCGTCAGGGTTGAAGAATCGCATCCTGAAATCTGCTATCTTGGATTTCTGTATAAGGATGATGCCTTCACAACCTATGCCTGTCTTTCTGCTTGCGATGGCTTCCAGCCACTTTACGTCGCCTGTCGGGCATGTTTCCTTCCTGTCGTCCATCAGGATGAAGTCATTGCTTGCGCCATGCATTTTCCAGAAATTAATTTTCATGTTGTTTCTCCTATTTAGAAAAAGTCGTACTACTATTCGTCAAAATCTTATTTTCAGAGCAGAATTTTGACAGAATGAACAAAATTAACAAAATAATATCTTACCATTATGTTCATTCTGTAAATTCTGTCGAAAAACTCTTTGGTTGTGGCCCTCATGGGCTACGTTAAGAGAACATCGGGCTAAGCCCCTAACATATCCCTGAAGAACTTATCAACCTTTTCGAAGAATCCTTTTTCAGGGACTCTGGGAGGCGGCAGTCCGCCGTTCCCTTTTTCGGTCATGATTATCAGGTCGCCAAGAATATTCAGGCCCTCTCTCAATATAAGGTCTTTGGCGAGATCATTGGTCTGCTCATCCTTACTGTCACTGGCAAGGTCCTCCTGAAGCCGTGCGAGCTCTTCCTCAGTCTTCAACATCTTGACTCTGCTTTTATAATCCAGCGGCATTTCAGGGTTCTTGGTCATCTCCTCTATTTTTGTCAGCAATTTCTTATAGGCGACAAACAGCTGGTCGGAGTTTATTCTGAGCTGGGAGTTGTTAGCCAGGTCCGGTATATAAACTTTGACATCTCCGACCGGATGGTAGAGCGCCTCACGCTCTGCTTGAAACGACAGGGGATTCGGGAGAGCGTTCTCTCCGATGTCCATGAAGTCAAAGGCGGAGGGGAGTATGATATCCGGTATGACGCCGTTAAGTTGCGTCGCCTTTCCTGTGATTCTGTAATAGCCGGATGTGGTGACCTTCAGAGATCCGTAACACGGCTGTTTATCCAGTTCCAGAACGGTCTGTACAGTTCCTTTTCCGTGTGTGCGCGAGTCGCCTACAATCAGGCAACGGCCATAGTCCTGTAATGCGCCGGCCATTATCTCGGATGCGGAGGCGCTCAGCTTGTTGACCAGCATGATCATAGGACCGGAATAGGCTGTTGCCGGGTCATCATCATAAAGACATCGCATCCTGTAGCGCTCCTTGACCTGGAGAATGGGGCCGGTTGAGATAAAGAGCCCTGACATCCTGATTGCCTCAATCAGCGCACCGCCGCCGTTATTTCTGAGGTCAAAGACAATTCCGTCGATATTCTGTGTAGAAAGGTTGTTGATGATCTTTGCCACGTCATCTGTGGCGCTTCTGGCTTCGCTGTTGTCGAAGACGGAGAGGTTCATGCTGGCATAGAAGTCCGGAAGAGTGATGACGCCCAGTCGGCGCTTCTTTCCGTCGCTGCCGAGCACGTCATAGACCTTGCTTCTGGCCGCCTGCTCTTCCAATTTGATCTCGTCCCGGATCAGCTCTACTGTTTTAATTGTTGAGCCTGTCGCATCGGCGGCTGATATTACGGTTAGAAAGACCTTTGTGCCTTTGGGTCCACGGATTATCTTGACGGCCTTGTTAAGGGGCCAGTGCAGAATATCCACAGCCGCCTTGCCTTCCTGCGCAACCGCGATGATCTTGTCTCCTGCTGTTAAGTGGTTGGGGCTCTTGTCGAGGTCGGCCGGCCCGCCGGGTATTATCTTCTCCACCTTCGCCGCGCCTTCCTCGGCACGAAGCAGGGCTCCGATCCCGGTCAATTTAAGGCTCATCTCTATATCGAAATCAGCCATTGAGCTTGGTGACATGTATGTCGTATGGAAGTCGTAAGCGTTGCCGAAGGCTGTAAGGTATTTCTGCAGTACCCATTCAGAATCGGAGTCGTTTATCATCGTCAGGAACTGATCGTAGGCCTTTGTAATCGATGCTTCAGGCGAAAGCGGTGCATTGGTCGATGAATTTAACAGATTTGTTGTTGTGCCGGACTTTGCGTCACGATTGCTCTTCTCTTTTGCTGTTTCCGCATTGATTTTGTTGCGCAGGTATTCGTTCTTTATTCGCTTCCGCCACAGCTCGTTCCAGTCGGACTTGTCCTTTGCCCAGGCCTCGTTTTTTCTTTTCCAGCGATAGGTCTCTTTTACATCGAAATCGAACCCCTTTGAGACTAGCTGGCTGGCGTATTCCACCCTGTCGGTCACTCTTTCCAGAAAGACGCTGAACATGTCGTAGGCGGGCTGGGTATTGCCCTGCAGGAGCATGTTGTCGAGCTGGAACTGCTTTTCGGCAAACTTGTCGATGTCGGATTGAAGGAAGAACATCCGCTCGTAGTCAAGCGAGTCCAGATAGTTGGTGAATGCCTTGCTGGCTATGCTGTCATCGATAGGAGCATGGCTCAAATGCTCTCGTTGCAGATATTTGGCACAAGTCACCGCCAGCTGAGCATAATGGACATCCGGTACAAGCGGTTGTCTGTTTTGAGCAGCAATTTTTTCTGCCGGAACAATTCCGGCATTCCCGGCAGTAACAACCAAGAATACCGCAATTGATGCCAGCATCGAACGGCACCGCATCTTATTTCTGTGCGAGGACGCCATCCTTGCATGCTTTCGAAATGCGGAACTTGACCACCGTCTTGGCTGGAATCTGGATCGTTGCTCCTGTGGCAGGATTACGTCCGACCCGCGCCTGTCTTGATACAAGAACAAGCTTGCCGAGTCCGGGAATCTCGAAATTGTCCTTAGCGTTGGCGTACGCGAGTTTGCCAAGCTCCTCAAACAGCGCTGTTATCTGTGTCTTGGGAAGACCTGTTTTCTCTGCAAGTGCCTCTATCGTCTGTGACTTTGTCATTTGTTTCCTTCTTTTCTGTTGGTTAAACAGCCATAAGTATCTAAAAACGGAGCCGAAAAACAAGCATATTCCGTTAATATATTCACCCGCTTATTTTCTTCCCGGCGCATTGCAGCTCGGCTGGGACCCCTGCGACCTTGTGTCGCAGGTGAATAAGACTGTTGGCTATTCAACCTGAAAGGTTGAATTAATGATGCCAACAGTCTTATTCACCTGCCGGACAAGCCGGCAGGGGTCCCAGCCGAGCTGCAATGCGCCCTTTTCTTCCTCTCTTATTTTCTTGTATTAGATTCCGGGTGTGCGTAGTCTTTAAATCGAAACATGCAACTGGCGAAGATGGAGTTAACCATCAGGAAGCATGTTGAAAATGGCAGATGGCCGTACGCCTGGGCACTATTAAGTAAGGTTGAGCGAACCGATAAATTAATATGCTCGGGCTTTTTTGTGTAAAGAGCAGGGCAAAGAAAGGGAATGTGCGATGAGCAACACTTCAATGCGCTTCAAAAAAGGTCGCTGGAGAAAGAAGGTTGATATCCAGGACTTCGTCCACTGCAACTACGAGCCCTACGAAAAGGCGCCTGATTTCCTGAAAGGTCCCACCAAGCGCACAACTCAGCTATGGAAGAAAGTCGCTCGATTGTTTGAGAAGGAGCGGCAAAACGGCGGTGTTCTTGCAATCGATGCATCCGTGGCAGGGAATATCATTTCACATACTGCGGGCTATATTGACAAGCGCAATGAGATAATTGTCGGTCTTCAGTCGGATAAGCCGCTGTGCAGAACCATAAAGCCAAGGGGCGGGTTCAGGCTTGTTGAAAAGGCATGCGCTGCTCATGGCTATGCGGTCAACGATACCGTCAAGGATATATATCTGAATCACTGTACAACGCATAATGACGCGGTATTTTCGGCATATACTGACGACATACGTAAGCTTCGGTCGCTGGGTATTGTAACTGGATTACCGGACAGTTATGCAAGAGGGCGTATAATAGGCGATTCTCGACGTGTAGCTCTTTACGGCATCGATTATCTCATACAATGCAAAAACATGGATATGAGAAAATATGATAACGTCGCCATGGACACAAAGACCGTACGTTTGCGTATGGAAATCAGCCAGCAGATCAAAGCTCTGGAAGAAATGATAGTGATGGGCAAGTCTTACGGGCTTGATCTGGCCAGGCCGGCTCAGAGCGCGCGAGAAGCAGTGCAATGGGCCTATATGGCATATCTTGCTGCAGTTAAGCAGACTGATGGGGCGGCCATGTCTTTCGGAAATGTCTCGTCTTTCTTTGACGTCTACATTGAGCATGATTTGAAGAAAGGGAAAATCACTGAAACTGAGGCGCAGGAGCTGATTGATGATCTCGTACTTAAGCTGAGAATGGTGAGACAGCTGAGGCCGCCGGAATATGATCAGATATTTGCCGGCGATCCGACGTGGGTGACTATTGTATTGGGCGGCATGGCTCTGGACGGCAGAACAAAGGTGACAAAAACGGATTATCGTTTTCTGCAATCTTTACGGAATCTGGGGCCGGCGCCAGAGCCGAATATGACGGTTCTTTATTCCCTGCAGGCACCTGAGCCGTGGAAAAAATTCGTGGCAGAGGTCGCGGTGGAGACCAGCTCTCTTCAGTTCGAGAACGATGACATCATGCGTCCCATCGCTGGAGATGATTATGGCATCTCGTGTTGCGTATCGCTGTTGAGAATGGGAAGCCAGATGCAGTATTTTGGTGCAAGATGCAATCTGCCCAAGGCTTTGCTCCTGGCTCTCAACGAAGGGCGGGACGAGATCACGGGCATGAAGGTTGTGCCGGATATAGCGCCTTTGAAGGGCGGATATCTGGATTATGACGATGTTCAGGAAAACTTCACAAAAGTGCTGAACTGGCTGGTCGAGAAATATGTTCAGGCTAACAATATAATACATTATTGCCATGACCAGTATTACTACGAAAGCGCACAGATGGCGCTTCTTGATACGGAAGTTGAGCGCTTCATGGCCTTCGGTATTGCCGGAATGTCAGTGGTTGTAGATTCATTGTGCGCAATCAGATATGCGAAGGTAAAGGTTGTACGCAAGAAGAACGGGCTTACGAAAGGTTTTGTTATTCAGGGCGATTATCCTGCATTCGGTAATGATGATGACCGGGCTGATAATCGGGCTTCTGATTTGCTCATAAACATCATAACGGAACTGCGCAAGCACGGAACGCACAGGCGGGCAAATCCGACATTGAGCGTGTTGACGATCACCAGCAACGTTTTGTACGGGAAGAAGACTGGCGCCACTCCTGATGGAAGACGAGCCGGCGAGCCTTTTGCGCCGGGTGCCAATCCGATGTACGGCCGGGAAAAGAACGGGGCTTTAAGCAGTCTCAACTCTGTTTCCAAGCTCCCTTATTTTGCGGCAAGAGACGGGATTTCCAATACATTCAGCATAGTGCCGGCCGCCCTGGGTAAGAGCGGAGACGAAAGAATTGATAATCTTATACGCATTCTTGATGGTTACTTCAGTAAGGGCGGCCATCATTTAAATGTCAATGTGCTGGATCGTGATATGCTGAAAGATGCGATGCGTCATCCTGAGAAATATCCGCAACTGACTATCCGTGTTTCTGGTTATGCGGTTCATTTCACGAAGCTGTCACGTAAGCATCAGGAAGATGTTCTTAAACGGACGTTTCATTCCTGTTTTTGATTTATTAGGGGGAGCAGTTGGCCAGGACATACGGTTATATTCATTCTGTGGAAACTATGGGCACCAGAGACGGGCCAGGGTTGAGATGTGTATTCTTTTTCGCTGGTTGCGGGTTCCGGTGTAAGTTCTGTCATAATCCGGATACTTTTACGATGGCTGGTGCATCGCGGATGAGCGTTAGTCAGGCAGAGCAGAGAATTAAACAATTGCGTCCGTATATGAAGAAGGGGCAGGGTGGTATAACTGCTTCCGGTGGAGAGCCGACGCTCCAGCCGGATTTCCTCAGAGAACTCTTCAGGCTGGCGCATCAACTTGGAGTAACCACCGCGCTGGATACTAATGGAAGCTGTCCGCCGTCGAAAGCTCCAGGAATCCTTAACCATACCGACACAGTCCTCCTGGATGTGAAGGCGTCGACAGAAGAACTGCATAAATGGCTGACGGGTCAGCCGCTGGCGCCCACGGCTGAATTTGGGCGGCGTGTATCAGAGCGGCAGAAGAAGACGGGGAGTCCTGTCTTGATTGTGCGCCGGGTAATTCTTCCCGGGCTTAATGATACGGAAGAGGAAATGCAGGCATTGGTGAAATATCTGAAAGGTCTTCCCGTCACTCCTGCTGTTGAGCTTATCCCATATCACAAGATGGGCATGCACAAATGGAAAGAGCTTGGCTTGGAATATGAACTCACAGCGCTAAAGCCGCCGCGCTCAGAATGCATCAATAGGATTAAAAGACGATTGGTCCGAGCTGATATTCCAGTCCTCTGAGCTTTGTGTCACGTCCTCCGTCTACTTGCCATGCTTGGTCTTCACAAAGGCGCATGACACATGCGCCGCTACAACATTGAGTCTTTGCGAAGAATCGGCTCACCCGGAGGGTTCGCCCTACCTCTCTTCCACTACTCCCCCCGTCCTGCCGTCTACTGTCTCTCACCTGTAACCTTTAACTTTTCACTTTGCACTGGCTTCATCTCTTCACAACTTCAACTTCGCCTCTACAGTATCCAGTGCCTTTACTTCGACGTTTGCCGTGGTTATGCTCCCATCAGTATAGATAATATACTTGCCGGGTTTCACCCCGCGAATGACTGTCTTGCCTTCCTCATCCGTCGGACCAACAACCCAGGGTTGCTCGCCATAAGACGCATCTATGTCTCTATTTCGAAGCACTTCTTCGCCCTTCTCATTCTTCATGCGCACAACCTGTCCCTTGACGGGCTTGCCGGCCTTGAAAACCGTCACTCGCGCATGGCCACCCGGTCCGAGTTTTGCGTCATACCTGGTCTCTTCGCTGATTTTCAGTGCTGCGGCATCAACCGCACAGCCCTGTCGCATTATGAATATCGTGTAATCTCCCTTGGTCAGTTCCGGCTTCACCTCGTAATCACCAGAATCAGAAACCTGTGCATAACCACCCGACATCATGTCATCTCCAACAACAATCACAGTTGTTCCCTTCGGGCTTTCCGATCCCGACATTGTGACTTTGCCGCACACCTTGAATGCTGGACCAAGCTGGATATCAATTGGCTTCTGGTTGCCGTTTATTTCCACGTTCTTCAACCCAGTATTTCCTTCCGTCGCCGTGTTCACAGAAAAATCATACTTGCCGGGCGGCACACACTCGACCTTGAATTTCCCCTGTGCATCAGTGGCCTCGTGCCTGGCAAATATCCATTTCAATGTCGTCTTAGCGTCGGATGGCGTAATCATGACGCGGCACTTGGACACTGGCTTGCCATCAGGCCCTGCAACATTTCCTGTAACAGTAGAGCCAGTGATGTTGATCTCCGCCGTGGTCTGTCCTTCCTGAAGAACAAACTTTCCTTTGAAATTGGAGCCCGTTCCATCCTCCTCGTCATCATCGGATGCCCCGGCGTCTTTCTCCTGCATGACCTGGTAACAATAACTTCCGGCCGTTATATTACTAACAACAAAGCCGCCTGCATTATCTATCACTCCCTTTGCGGAGGAGCTGTACATTGTTGCCATTTCCATCGGATCCGCATCTTCCCTGGGCAATGGTGTAAAAATGATTTTCCCTTTCCCAAGCGGTTTGCCTTCCTTCTTCACAACTCCCGAAACTTTCTTTCCCTTTGCATTCGTCTGGTCACCGCCGAGAAGTATCTCGGTAACATCACCCTCTTTCACCACAACCTTCGCGGGTCTCATGTCGTTCCTGGAAGAATCGCCTCTTGTGTCATACCACATCGCCATGTACGACCCTGCAGGAACATTATCCATCTTGAAATTGCCGTTCTCATCCGTCTGTTCTGACATACTGATGCCGCCTTTTGGCGAATACCATTTTGGCGAATACAGTGATACCGAGGCCTCAATCAGGGGTTTGCCCTCTGTATTTACCACTCGCCCCTTGATACTGCCCATCTTGGGAAGTGCAACCTTGACTACATTCGGCTTGTCCCTCGAAACCAAGATCTCCTTGGTCGCAAGAACGCGGGACGTTGAGTTTGTTTTCAAAGAAGCAGTAATGCTGCCTATGCCCGGCGACACGCCGTCGAGGCTGAACTTTCCCTGCGCGTCCGTTATCCTGCCGGGCTTGCCGTCATAGACCTCCTCGTCATCTCCATCAAACATGGCGAAGCCAAACAAAGAGTTTCCCTGTGACGATGCGTTCACAATGACATCCTTTACCGGTTGACCCTTGTCATCAACCACGCTTCCGGAAACCTTGTAGCCGCGTTCAAGTTCCACGCTTATCGGTTCAAGTGCCGGCATTTTGGGGCCAAGATCGATCGCGACCGACTTCTGAACGTAAGGATACATGGAGAATGATATCGTGTACTTTGTCCCACCCCTTAACGGGAAAGAGAACTTTCCGTCGGTCCCTGTTTTCCTTCCCGTTTCCTTCCTGCTGGAATATCGTGTATAGCTCCTGTCGCCCTCCTCTGATTTACTTACGTCAATACTGACCTTTGCCAGCGGTTTTCCTTCTTTATCGGTAACTCTTCCAGTAACAATCTGTTTCTTGCCAAGGGTGACAATAATATCGTCTGTGCCGGCTTCTACCGAGGAAAGACTGGTTTCTTCTTCCTGAGCCTGATCACCAGTCTTATTGTAGAACTTCAGTTCGTACTTGCCAGGCATAAGGCCGGCCAGTTCAAAGCCTCCCTTGTCATCAACCTTCGCACTGCGTGACATTGAAGACATCATCTCGTATATCTCAGAACTGTTACCCCTGCCGTCATAGCGTACAGACAAATTAACCTCTATGTCTTTCGCCGGCTTTCCGTCCGACTCCAGGACCGATCCGGAGATTGACATGCCTTTCTCGAGAACAAAATCTACTGCTGGATTTTCTTTCTTAACCACGACAACCCGGTTGGTCGGCATGAGACTCTCATAATTTACAGAGATCTTCAGCTTGGCTCCTTCGGCCAGACCATCAATCGTGAATTTGCCATCTTTATCAGCCGACAGGTACTGGTTGTTCCCCCTCTCATATGCATAAGCATTCCGCCCGGCTTTAGCGTCCTTCTCCTTCTGCACGCTTGTCCGGATCGTGGCACCCTTGACCGGCTTGCCACCTGCGTCTGTCACCGTGCCCTTGATTTCAAAGACCTGCGGCAACACCACGCTCATCTTCGCTTCCTGGCCCGCATTAATCGTCAGGTTCGTTGCAAGCCACGTACCTGATCCTTTTTTAACCGTAACCGTGTAGTCGGCAGGCACAAGATCTTTGACAAGCGCCACGCCGTCTTGTAAGTCATGCGCAGAAGAGCTGGAACTTGAGGAATTCCGGCCAGTCTTGCGGTCAAACTCTATTGTAAGCTGTTTGGGAAGCTGGTCGTTCTTGTCGGCCAATGCGACCTGCAGGCTCAGGCTACAGCTCTTTACAACGGTAAAATTCCTTTCCACTTCTTTGCCCGCTTCGCACTTAACCTGCCTGTCACTTGTAGTATCATCTTTCTGAACATATCCGTTTCCGCTCGCATGTACATAGAAAGACCCAATCGGCATGCCGCCGAGAACATACTTGCCGGCCGCATCCGTCTCAACTGAAGCATTCTCTGCCGCAACGCGCACCCCGGCAACGGGCTTGCCCTGGTCGTCTTTGACAACGCCCTTGATCGTTGCCGCTTTTTCCAGCGCCAGCTCGAGATAGCTTGGATCCTCGGTAATGTTTATTGTCCCGGGCTTGACCGCATATGCGCCACCCTTTGACTGATACGTATACTCGCCGGGGCTGAGGTCAGGGAAGCTGAAAGTGCCGTCTGCGCCGCTGGTGGTTTTTGCCGCATCAACATAATGTGTACAGACTTTCAGCTTGAGCTTGAGCTGGATCTCAACACCTGGAAGTTTCTTGCCATCCTTTGTGCGAATCTTTCCTGACAACTCACAGCCACGCTCCAGCTTTACTGTGCCGAGGTCGACACTGCCGTTGATGTGTGCCTGGCCCCAGAAGCAATGACCTTGCTCATCCAGCAGGCTGACGCTGTACATGTCCTCGAGCGGTGGCAGTTCGATATTGAAAGTGCCGTCCGCTTCCGTTCTGCCCTTAAGGACAAAAGCATCCTTTTTTTCCGGTATCTTTTCCCGCATGTGCGTTGCCTGGACAACTATGCCGCTGGCCGGCGTTTTACCATCCGCCTGGACAGCCTTGCCCTTGACCGGAAAACACTGCGCAGACTGAATAAAGGGGAAAAGAGCCACGACAATAACGAGCAACCTTCGTAACATGATATACCTCCCGGCAGTTTATTGAACAATTAGCACAACCTACCAAAACTTGTAACGCCGAGACCATCAGCCCGGCGTTACAGACAACCATAATAGATTTCTTACGGATTATTTGAAGCGCATGAGCCCGGCGGTTGACGTCCAACTGCCGGTTTCCGGATCGTACAGCTTGCTGTCTACGGATCCGATCTCAGCCTTGGCTTCCAGCTGTAAGGGTGTGAGCTTGAGTTTACCCATGCTTATGACAGTAGGCTTGGCCTTGAGCGTCTTGCTCCATTCTGCCGCTTCTTCATCCGAAACTGATATCATGACAAGGAAGTATAATTCTTTATCGCTCCCGTGTTTCAGCATGTAAATCTTTTCACCTGCACAGACAAGAAGCTTGCCAAGGAGTTCTGCTCTTGCCTGCTGGTCACCACTCTTGTTGCTCAGCGCACGGCTGGGCGGGCAGTAGGTTCGGCCCCCTCAGCCATACTGAGTTTTGGCCTGATCGATTTCGTCACGTACAAAAGAGTGTAATACAGTGATCTTGTCCAAGCGCGTGGTTTTGCCTGTCAGGAGTTCAGTCGCCTTGGCTTCCACGGCTTTATCTTCCGCAGCCGGCTTGGCATCGACGACGACCTCCGCCGCAAAACAGCGTGACACCGCCATTATTAATATCAGAGAGATAACAGGTACAATTCTCTTCATAGCACAACCTCCTTGCTTCCTTCAGTAGACAATGGTGTAAACTGTTAAAATACTATGCTTCTCCCTGCCGCCCTGTCAACCCGTTTATCAAAGATCCGCCTCTGGATTTCGTCCATTCTTGCTTTTTAAATCGAAAAGTTCTGCTTTTGTATTCTAAATCGTAAAGGAAGAATGAAAACCCTCGAACAGCTATTACATCAATCGTTAAAGATTCCGACGGCCACGGTCTGGCTCCTGAACGATCTGGCTGAATATCGAGGAAAGCAGGAATTGTTTATCAGGAGTTTGAGGCCCGTTACGAAAGCACCTCTCTGATGTCCGGGGAAAACAGAAGCTGTGCAGCCTTGCTGGAGAAGGTGTTATGCGGTCGGTTTCTTGTAGATATTCAGACCGATCTTTATTTCCTCTGCGCCGGGGATAGCTATGTTTCCCTCAGTAGTCGCGATGATATTCGTTTTGCCGGACGCTGACTTGCCGAAGTCCTTGGTAAGGTCGACTTTGATAGTCAGAATG
>CAMCYG010000027.1 GCA_945883775.1 Victivallis vadensis | reverse complement strand
CACAACGACTCTGCATGCAAACACCGCTGCAGTTTGGTCCATTTCTGCTCTTCTGTAGGAGTCGATCCCCTGATCGACGATTTCTTACTTCGGTGCGTCATGTTCATCGCAAAGTCACGTCATGCGACATGACAAAAACCGGCCCTACCTTTTTTTGCAATGAGTTTGGGGTAAAACAAGCGTCAGCTGACAACCTTTTCACGAGTCGCGTTGCGCTTCTCAAGATCCAGCCTGTACTGCTTCAAATCAACAGCTTTGGCAGCGCCCGACTTGACAGCCGCTTCCGCAACTGCGTAAGACACCTCGACAAACAAACGCATGTCGAAAGGTTTCGGTATGATATAGCCATTGCCGAACGATAGCGTCTGGTCCGGATATATGGCCTTAACATAATCAGGAACCGGCTGAGACGCAAGATCGGCCAAAGCCTTTGACGCCGCCTGCTTCATTTCCAGATTAATCGTTCTGGCCCGAACATCCAGCGCACCCCTAAAGAGGAACGGAAAACCAAGTACATTGTTAATCTGATTTGGATAATCAGACCGACCGGTAGCCATAACATACGGCTTGGAGCCCATCACCTGCGCAACATGCTCTGGCCTGATCTCCGGATCCGGGTTCGACATTGCAAAAATCGCGGGATAGTTGTCCATTGCGGCAACTTCTTCAGGTTTGATGCAATTAGCAACGGAAACACCTATAAACACATTGGCACCTTTCAGCGCTTCCCCAACTGTATTTGCCTTGGTATCAACAGCATGCAGCATCTTCTGACTGTTCAGATCCTTCCTGGAGAGCTTGACAACTCCCTTGGAATCGCAAAGCATGATATTCCTGCCACCGGCCGCCTTGATCATCTCTGTGATCCTGATTCCAGCTGCTCCCGCACCATTGACGACCATTCTTATATCGCCTATCTTACGCCCGCTCAACTTGCAGTAATTCATCACACCTGCCAGCGTAATAACCGCCGTCCCCCACTGGTCATCATGAAACACGGGAATATCCAGAAGCTCGTCAAGTTTGTCTTCTATCTCGAAGCAGGCAGGGGCAGCGATATCCTCGAGGTTGATTCCGCCATACATCGGAGCAATCGCGCAAGTTGCATCAATGACCCGCTGCGGATCAGTCTTGCCGGTGTTTCCGCCACCGATCCTGCAATGATTTACCGGCACAGGCCACCCGTCAACATCACCAAACGCTTTGAAGAGGACCGCCTTTCCTTCCATGACAGGGATGCTAGCCTCAGCCCCAAGATCGCCCAAGCCAAGGATCGCAGTGCCATCGGAAACGACCGCTACGAGATTTCCCTTTGATGTATAGTTATATAGATTCTGCCGGTCAGCATGTATTTCCTTAACCGGTATAGCAACACCCGGCGTATAAGCCCTGCACAAAGCCTCAAGGCCCTTGAGCTGTTTTGTCATTCTCAAGCCGACCTTACCGCCCAGATGATATTCGAGTACGGATTCTCTGCTTATATTCATGTCTCACTCACCGCTCTTTCTTTTTTAAATTTGCATGCATTATGAATTCGAAATTACAGAATTCAAACAAATATTGCTTTTAGAGACAACTTTTCATAATTTCAAATGAGTTTCTTAACAAAACACAAGTGGAGATATATTATGGCAGGCATATTTAAGGCATATGACATCAGGGGTATATACGGCAAAGATATAGACGCGGCAACTGTCCTGAAAATCGGACGGGCATTTGCCACTTTCGTAAAATGCAAGAAAGTAGTTGTTGGCAGAGACATGCGCCCGCATAGCGAACCCCTCTTCCAGGCGCTTGCCGAAGGTCTCACGATGCACGGGGCAGAGGTCATTGATATCGGTCTGTGTTCAACGCCCATGTCTTATTATGCAAACGGCATACTCGGAGCTGACGCCAGTGTGATGATAACCGCCTCGCATAATCCAGGCGAATGGAACGGGATGAAACTCTGCAGAAGTCAGGGCATCCCGATCAGCGGCGCAACAGGCATTGCCGACATCGAGAACATCGTCAACTCAGGTAAATTTGATCCGCCAGCCGCAAAAAAAGGAACCGTCTCAACGTACGACATAATGCCTGAGTATAAGAAGCATGTCGCCAAAATGGCGCATCTGAAAAGACCCGTAAAGATAGTCGCTGACTTTGCGAACTCAATGGGAATATACGAAGCCAAGACGCTGGAAGGCATTCTTGAGATGGACCGGATGTTCGACACACTTGACGGCACATTCCCAAATCACGAGGCGAACCCGCTGGACACACATACACTGCACGCCATACAGGAACGCATCAAGCACGGCAAATATGATTTCGGCGTGGCATTCGATGGCGATGCCGACAGGGCAGGATTCATCGACGAAAAAGGAAATGTTGTCGCCATGGACATCATCACCAGTCTGATTGCCCAGGACCTGCTGGCCACGACCAAGGGCGTGATCGGCTACGACCTGCGTTCCAGCTGGGTGGTAAAAGAGATCATCGAGGCAAATGGCGGAACACCGATGATGAGCCGCGTTGGCCATGCCTTCATAAAACAGCAGATGCGCGACAAAGATGCCATCTTTGCAGGCGAGCTGTCCGGTCATTACTACTTCAAAGATAATTTCTATACCGAGAGCTCCGCAATGGCCACGCTGTGCGTCGCCAATATCATCAGCCGGTCCGACAAGCCGCTGAGCGAGCTTATCAAACCCATAAAGAAATACTTCGCCAGCGGGGAGATCAACTCCAAGGTAGCAGATACAGCCAAGGTACTCGATATTCTCAAGAAGAAATACTCTGACGGCAGATTCTTCCAACTTGACGGCATAAGCGTCGAATACGCCGACTGGTGGTTCAACGTGCGGTCATCGAATACCGAGCCGCTGATCAGGCTTAACCTTGAAGCCAGGAACTTGCCTCTCATGGAAGCCAAACGCGACGAACTTCTGTCTGTAATAAGAGCGTAGCACATGTGGGGCAAAATACGGGGTCCATTATAGCCGCATCTTGAGGCCAAACCAAAGGGAGAATGCGCCCCTATTAATGATTTTGCCCCGGTTTTATGGGTTGCCCCTGTTAATGATGTTGACCCCAAAAAGAATGGTCTGCCATGAGCAAGGCCTGCGAAGCAGGCCACGTCGAATGGCGGGGACGACGGGGCTCGAACCCGCAACCTCTGCCGTGACAGGGCAGCGCTCTAACCAATTGAGCTACGTCCCCCCAATAAAAAACGTTTAGATAATATGGTTTGACGCCAAGTAATCAAGATAAAAGTAAAAAAACAGTCAAAAACCGCGAAATCTTGTTGTTTTGGAGGGGGAATCGCTAAAACAGGTCACTCATCTTTAACAATTCGCCGCATTTGCTTGACCCCTGAATTATGTTTCTTGTCATGAAGCATAATCTGTTTGGAACGGCGGCTACGTCGCATTTTCTGTTTTCGCAGTTTAAACTGCTCCTGCTTCCGTTTTGCCAAAGCGCCCAACCGCTGCACCTCGATTCTATCGCATAGCTCGCGGCGCGCAAAGAATCGGTTCATCTGCAGTGAGCGCGTTTTCTGGCATTTGATTTCTATCCCTGTCGGAATGTGCTTTATATAAACACAGGAAGATGTCTTGTTGATCTTCTGGCCGCCCTTCCCCGATCCGCGTATATACTTCTCGACAAGGTCAGCCTCTCTTAAACCTAGAGCAAGCATCCTGGAGCCCAGAGTGTCCTTCTTTACACTGCCTATGAATTGTCCGTCCATAAAATAAACCAATTATTTGCTTTTGTTGAACGTTTTTAATTGTAACATATCATTCAATATAAACAACGGAGAACTAATGATTGAGATTGGATATCTGGGGCCTATAGGCACGTACTCTCACCTTGTTGCAGAAAAGAGGTACGGCACGAAAGCAAAACTCATCCCCTTCCCTACAATAATGGATGTCTGCGAATTCACATCAGGTCACAAGAACAGAAAAGGCATCATACCCATAGAAAACTCGTCCGGCGGAACGATTTACGAGACGGTTGACATTCTTCTTAACAACAAGCCAAAGATTTTTATCGATGAGGAATTATCACTGAAGGTGCGGCTAGCTCTGATTGGGAGGAAAGGAGAGAATATAATAAATCTCTATTCTCACTTCGCTCCGCTTGAGCACTGCAGTGCATGGATCAAGAAAAACCTGCCAAAAGTCCAGCGCCATGCCGTGACCAGCACCGCCATAGCTGCTCAAAAGACATCCGAAGACACCGGAGCCGCCGCACTGGGCTCAAGGAGACTTGCGGCCATATACGGATTGGAAATAATACATTATCCGGTTTCAGAAGATGTTCCCAATATAACGACCTTTCTTGCAATATCCGGCTCCAGGTCAAACCTCCATGGCAGTATGAAGACTACTGTTGCAGCAAGGCTTCCTAATATCCCCGGTAGTCTTTGTGACTTTCTGGATACGTTCAGGAAGGAGAAGGTAAATCTTTCCAGGATATTGTCTCGACCGATCAGAGGGTCACACCGGGAATATGCTTTCCTGGCCGATGTACAGGGCGGAACCGGCATGGCAAAAGTTCAGAGGGCGATATCAGCCGCTAAGAAAGTAAGCGTCCTCCTCAGAATAGCAGGCAGTTATCCGTCTCGTCAGCCGTATTCATCATAAAATTGTGAGGCTCATTTTATTTTTTACGAATTCAGTATCCTGCTCAGCCTTGCATTATAATCACTTACCTTCTTGGCGGCAGGCCTTATCGGAATTGGGCGAACGGGCCCTGTTTTCCCTACCGGAGCACCAACAGTAACACCAGCATGAGTGGCAGGCTGAACAGGCAATACCCCACAAACCGGGGCCACAGGAGAAGGCTGACCAAAATTCGCAATGGACTCTGCTGTGACAGGGGCCGCAGGCGCAACCGCAGGCACGATGGGTGGGAGAACCGCCTTTGGAATGAAATTCGAGGGTTCTTCTGGCAAGGGCGCCTGAAAGACCGGTTGCGGATATACAGGAAGCTCCACAACTGTTACAGGCTCAGGCTGGATCATGCTCCATCTATATACAAGCGAATTGATTCTGCCCAGAATACTACCAAGGCTGGCATGTAATTCCATCAGTTCTGCCATTTCTGCGTCAATCCCACTATTCATTACTATTCCTTGATGAGCCGCCATACAACAATTCACGCGCCAGATGTGTGGAATAATTAAAGCTCATAGGCCATTAAAAGGCAATATTTGTTTTGACTATTTGGCCAGCATCTCTCACAATTTCCCTACAAATCATGACTTAACCGGCGGACAAGATCACATATATTTATGATGTAAAAAATGAACAAGCCAAGACAACCGGAAAAAAAAATATACAGCATCAACAGTTTTCTGAAAGTTCGGAAGAATCTCCGAGCCAAACAGATGAAACTGGTATTCACTAATGGATGTTTCGACTTCATACATACCGGACATGTAGACTATCTGTATTTCTCAAGGAAACAGGGCGATGCGCTTGTCGTAGGGTTGAACTCTGACAAGTCAGTCAGACGCAACAAAGGCAAACACCGGCCGATCAACAACGAGCAAGACAGAGCAATTGTCCTAGCCTCTATAGAGTGCGTAGATTATGTAATTATATTCGGTGAAGATGAACCCAAGCATATCATTGCAAAGATCATTCCGGATGTACTCGTCAAGGGTGCAGACTGGGCTCATTATGTCAGCGGACGCGAAGTCGTCGAAAAGAATGGCGGAAAAGTCGTCCTTGCGAAACTTGTAAAGGGCAAGTCCACCACAAAAATGATAGAACGGATGCAAATATCGGAGGACAAGTCATGACAGACAACAAATATATTGTAACCGGAGGGGCCGGCTTCATAGGAAGCAACATCGTCCTGGAGCTGAACAGACGCGGCGCTGAAGATATCATCATCGTCGACAACCTGAACTCGGAGGCCAAGAAGAAGAATCTTGAAGGACTGAAATATAAGACATTTGCCAGCAAAGAGGAGTTTAGAAAGGACTTCATACAAGGCAAGACTCCTGCGGTATCAGCGGTTTTTCATATGGGTGCATGCTCTTCCACAACCGAGACTGATGAGGAATACCTAAAAGACAACAACTACCGCTACACACGCCAGCTGTGCGAATGGGCGACATCGCAAAATGCCCGCTTCATATATGCATCCAGTGCGGCCACTTACGGCGATGGAGCAAACGGCTACTCAGATGATCAGGCACTCATCCCCACCCTCAAGCCGATGAATCCGTACGGCGAATCAAAGCAGATGTTTGATATGTGGGCGCTGGACAACGGAATGTTAAGCAAGATAGCAGGAATCAAGTTCTTCAATGTCTATGGGCCGCACGAGGAACACAAAGGAGACATGCGGTCGGTTGTCAACAAAGCTTATAAACAGATCAAAGATACCGGCGAGATCAGGCTGTTTAAATCGTACAAACCGGAATACCGCGATGGAGAACAGACACGCGACTTCGTCTACGTAAAGGATGCAGTGAATGTGTGCATGTTCTTCCACGACAATCCGTCAATTTCCGGAATATACAACTGCGGCACCGGCAGGGCACGCACGTGGACTGACCTCGCAAAATCAGTTTTTACCGCCATGAACATCAAACCGCGCATCATATTCATCGACATGCCTACGGAGATAAGAGACATGTATCAGTATCACACAGAGGCTGACATGAAGAAACTTCGCTCTGCTGGATACGGCGAAGAATTCACTTCCATAGAAGATGGCGCGGCGGCTTATATAAAAAACTGTCTGGCAAAACAATGAAATCCTGTCTTAACCTAGCACTCGTAATTGTATTGGCAGCCCTGATATCTGGCTGCGCATCAACGCCTGAAGTTGGCACCATTGGAAATATAACTGTCCATTACCAGAACAGCAATACGGTGTTCATCAACGGCAGCAAATACAGCCTCAGCGCAATGAATGCCGCCTTGCGGTCCTGTGGAGCAGGAAAGAACACCGCCATTGCAGTAAGCGTGCCCGAAAAGTTTGGAGAAAAGCAAATGAGTCTGTTTTTTAAAGAACTTGCGAAGGGCGGATTTACCAGAGTATTCTTTACCGAGCCTAGGAGAATATTGGCCACGCCAGGATCATTCAAAAGCAAATCTTCCAAGTAACTCAGACAGGGGCGCATCTGTGATTAGGTGCGACTCAACCGGTGGTCTTTTTCTTGCCTCATTCCTGAAAGGTAGGGCGAAGCCTCTGGCTGAGCCGATCTAATGGGGATTGCACCTAATCGCAGATGCGCCCTTCAGACAGAGCCTGATCATTTAGCAAGTATCTTGCAGATAAGAACCTCTACTGTGCCACTTGGGGTGCCGCCTGATGAGACCAAACGCTCACGGGCGCCTGCGATCAGCCTGTGGCACTTACGCAATTTACCGGATGTATACAAGGTCGCCTGCGAAGCGAACAAGCCGGCCCTGAACGGATGATGCTTCACGGGACTCTTGTCGCCAAACTTGTCAAGTATTGCCTTAACATCAGCAGGCGCCCTGTCCCATGTCACATTTGAACCACCCTGCGTCAGCCAGTTGCTATCCAAAGCTTCACGGTACAGCATGAGAGTCCGAATACGGTCTTCGATCCTCATAACGACCCCTATCATGCTCTCGTTCTGCTTGTCCAGCTGCCTGAAGATCTTCAATGCCCTGGCCAGGTCCCTCCGCCCGATGGCATCCTCAAGGTCGAATATGACCGTTTCTTTTGATTCAGATGACAACGCTCTGACGTCTTCCTGTACTATCTCCCCGGCATCACCAATGTATGTGATCAGCTTCTCGAGCTCGCTAGACATCATCCTGGTATTCAATGCCACTCGCGAGACAAACAACTCCCTCGCATCGTAACTCATCTTGACACCAGCCTGGTCGATCAACTCACCCAGCAGGCGTTCCGCTTCGCCTTTGCTCTTGAACGGATTATCCATGACCGCAAACTCAAAATGCTTACCAGCCACAGAGCAGGTTTTAAAGAACACAGAGCGCTTATCCACTTTCATCGCGGTAATGACAAGATGGTTCTCTTTAGGCAGGCCCTTCTTTATGAATTCAGAAAAAGATGCCACGGCTTCTGTCACAGCCTTTGACTCGGCAGTCCTGTTAGCGCTGAAGAAAGAAGCATCTTTAAGCCATACGACCCTTGCCTCACCGAACATGTTGACAGTCTGGATGCCCGACTTGACACGCTCCAAAGCCGACAAGGCAGCATCGGCATTAGCCGCCATACCGTCAACTGAATCCAACGACAATGCCTGTTCAGCAGGGCTTATCAGGGAATCAATGACCTCCTTCGCCTTACGCGAGACAGCCATCTCATCCTCACCGAATATAAGGAACAAAGACATGCGGTAATTAATACCTGATGCCAGCCCAGCGCTCAATCTTAAAGTTCCAACGCAAGTAATGACTTCACATTTATAAGCACGCTATGCTAATGTGTGGAATTAAAGGGAGTGTTTTAATGAAACCAAGAATAATATGTGATGGCGTAGAGTTGGTTGGCGCGGTAGACTGGAACCGCAGACTTTTTGATGCACTGATCCCCCTGCCCGATGGCACAAGTTATAACGCTTATCTGGTCAAGGGCTCAGAGAAGACGGCCCTCATCGACTCAGCCGATCCTGTTTATCAGGACGAAATGATGGGCCAGCTGGAGAATGTTGAACGCATAGACTATATCATCTCAAACCACAGCGAGCAGGACCATTCCGGAACCATCCCGGCTGTGCTTAAGAAATACGGTAATGCGATACTCATATGCTCACCCAAAGCAAAAGCCATGCTGGTCGAGCATCTAAACGTTTCCGTTGACAGGATCAAGACAGTCGAAGATGGCGAGACGATATCACTCGGAAACAAGACACTGCGCTTCATAATGACGCCGTGGGTCCATTGGCCGGAGACAATGGTGACGTATCTGCCGGAGGACAAAATCCTGTTCTCATGCGATTTCTTCGGCTCTCATCTCGCCACCACCGATATATACTCAGGCAATGATGCATATGTGCTGGAGGCGGCCAAACGTTACTATGCCGAAATCATGATGCCATTCCGCAAAACAATACAGAGCAACATGAAAAAGGTACGGGAACTTAAATTCGACATGATAGCGCCCAGCCACGGACCGGTGCACAATCAACCGGAACTAATCATGTCGGCCTATGAAGACTGGATCTCCGACAAGGTCTCGAATCTTGTAGTCATTCCATACATATCAATGCATGGCAGCACTGAAAAACTGGTTAACCATCTCATGGGCGCACTGGTCGAGCTCGGAGTCAAAGTACAGAAATTTGAGCTATCCACAACAGACGTCGGCAAACTTGCCATGTCGCTGGTGGATGCCGCCACAATAGTCATCGGCACGCCAACCGTGCACGTCGGACCGCATCCCAGCGTATTCTCGGCCACCCACCTGGCAAATGCACTGCGTCCCAAGCTGAAATATGCGGCCATTATCGGCTCTTATGGTTGGGGCACAAAAGCTGCCGAGCAGCTGACAGGATTGATTCCCAACCTGAAAGTAGAAGCACTTGGAACAGTAATGTGCAAGGGCTATCCCAATGACGAGGCGATCAAGGCCATCGAAGCGCTGGCAAAAACAATAAGCGAAAAGCATAAGTTGCTCTAAGAGCAGATTGGCAGGGGAATTCACAGGATCTGCCGGAATATGAAAACATAGCCGGACTTTACAAGCCATGGACACATTGTTAATCAAAGACCTCAAGGTAAGATGCATCATCGGCACGCTTGCACGAGAGCGCAAAGTCAGGCAACAGGTGATCATCAACATCACCCTTGATTGCGACTGCACCAAAGCCGGCAGGTCTGACGATTTGAACGATGCGGTAAATTACAAGAACATCTACGACAAAGTCTTGGCGATGACCTTATCCAGCAAGTTCATGCTGATAGAAAAACTGGCCGATGTAATTGCACGAATATGCCTGTCTGAAAAGAAGGTCAAGCAGGTCACCGTAAGAGTCGACAAGCCCTCTGCTCTGTCCAAAGCTGCTTCCTCAGCTGTATTAATCAAGAGAAGCAAGAAAAGTAAGAAAAAATAAGTTGCCCACATATGAACTCAGCGCAGCCCATGAGGGCCACAACCAAAGATCGCCGCAAAGGGTTGCGGCTCCTACATCCGGAGGTAGGAGCCGATCCCCTGATCGGCGATTCTGTGACAAAATACAGGAAGTTGACGGATAGTAGCACATATGGTCTATCTCAAGTATCAAATCTCAGACTTAAGGAATTCTGATGGAACATTTGCATGCAACATGGAAATATCACTATCATGTGGTAGGAGCGGCAGGGGTCGGCATGAATCCGCTTGCGCAGGTGCTTATTTCCCAAGGCCATACTGTCACCGGTTCCGATAGATACTTCGATCAAGCGCAGGACCTTGATATTATCCGCAAACTCAAGGAAGCCGGGCTGTTATTTGTCAAGCAGGACGGGAACAGCATAACCCCTCAGACAAAGGCAGTGGTCATCAGCACCGCCATCGAAGCGGATAACCCGGATGTTGTCGCAGCAAAACAGATGAACATCCCTATTCTGCACCGGGCAGAGATGCTGGCTAATCTCGCAAAAGGTAAACGGTTAATAGCCATAACCGGCACATCCGGAAAAAGCACTGTTACGGGCATGCTCGGATTCATTCTCACAGCCTGCGGACAGGATCCGACAGTGGTCAATGGCGCTGTGGTATTGGACTGGCAGGATAAACAGCATATAGGCAACATCCGAAAGGGCAGATCAGATCTCTGGTTGCTTGAGGCTGACGAAAGCGACAAATCCCTGATGCATTTCCATCCGGACTGGGCCATAATAACGAACGCCTCAGCCGATCACTTCGGCACTGAAGAAACACACTCGCTGTTTCAAAAGTTCAGCGGGCAGGTAAACAATGGCATCGTATCCAGGCTGTACAATCCGGAACTGTTCGAGGAATTCGCGCCGACCATTACAAGAGACGGCTCAGAATTCGAATTTCATGGAACCAAGTTTATTCTTAATCTACCAGGAGTACACAACGCCGAAAATGCCTATTATGCTTTACTTATGGCACAGAAGCTCAGGTGCGATATGGAAACGGCCAGGAAGGCGCTGGAGGTCTTTAAAGGCATTCAGCGAAGACTCGAGCTCGTAGGATCAACTGGCGACATTAACGTCATAGACGATTATGCCCACAACCCGGCAAAGATAACTGCATCGTGGCGAGCATTATCTCCTTCCGCGAAACGGCTGCTTGTCATATGGCGCCCACATGGATATGGACCGTTGCGCAGCATGATGGACGACCTGGTAACGCAACTACCGGCTGTGGCAAGAAAAGACGACATCATGTACATCATGCCTGTATATGACGCAGGAGGAACAGCTGACCGAAGCATAAACTCCGATGTCCTGGCCAGCCGACTCTCAAAGGCAGGCATGAACGTCAACTTCATCAAACACATGGATTACATAAAGCGCGACATCATAAACACGGCCAGGCCGGGTGACACGATAGTCACAATGGGGGCAAGGGATCCGCAGCTCCCGATTATTGCACGTGAGATTCTTGAAGCGCTGAAAAACTGCAAAAAAAGCGCGTGATCAGTCCGGGCAGAGAGATCAAAGTGACACCAACCGCTCCCATTTGTCACGCGGCGCGTTTGTTAGCTTGAGGAATTTTTTGATAATGTGCCGTTCCAGTCGTCTAATACTTTCCGGGGTCGCCGACGGCAAAGGTATCTGTCCGCCAGCCATGACATTGTGTCCGCCTCCGGTGCCATATTTATAAACAAGTTTGTGCATGACCCTGCCCGCATCATATTTCGTATCAAGCGCCCTTAACGAAAGAAGCATTTTCTTTCCGTATATTCCATAACAAAGCGCCCATGAGCTTTCCTCGTTGCGGAGCAAAAGATCGGCTATCTCCCCGATCATGTCAGGATTGTTGATTGAGCCAATGCTGGAAACAACGCAAGGCCCGTATGATCTTGCATTCTGAAGCCCCAGTGTCAGCATCTGAAAATACTCCTTGGGCAGGCGCTCAGTCTGAATCCGGCCGAGCATCTTCTTGTTGGCCGCTGGGTATAGCGCTATTGATGCATCAATGTCGGCCTGTATAGACTCAGCACCCAGATCATTAGTATCGGATCTGATGCCATAAAGAAGCGCCGTGGTAAGCTTTGTGTCGGGAGTCAGACCAAAAGAAACCACATACTCGTAAAGTATGGTCGAGGTTGAGCCGTATTTGCTTCTAATATCGTAGAAAGCCGAACTTCTGGTGGCCCTTCTGATGGGATGATGGTCAATGACAATGTCCGGAATGACATCCACTGGCAGAGAATTATTGCCGGTCCCGGGCTGGGTATCCACCATGGCAACTACATCAAAATCAGCAAGCATTACCTGATCAGTCGACAGGAGATTAAGGTCCAGATACCGGACAAGCATCCGGTTCTCGGCACGCCCGAGAACTCCTCCACAGGCAACTGAGCACTGTACGTTTCCAATAGTATTGGCGATCTCTTTCAGTGCCGAAGCGGCAGCTATCGCATCAGGATCCGGGAAGTCCTGAAGGACTATCAGCATGTTGTGCCTGCCGCTCAGAATTGACTTGAAACTATCAAGTTTCTTTTTTCTTATCTTTCGAAACATGAAAGGCAATATACACAACGCCCGGCGCATATTCAAGAACACATGTTTGCGGGCGCATTGCAGCTCTGCCGGGTATATACCCCTGCCGGCTTGTCCGGCAGGGGTATAAGACTGTTGGCATCATTACTTCAACCTTTCAGGTTGAATAGCCAGCAGTCTTATTCACCTGCGACACGAGGTCGCAGGGGTCCCGGCAGAGCTGCAATGCGCCCCATGTTTGCAGTTGCCATGCAGGATTGCTCAAAGTAATATCCGGCGATGCAGAAAAAGGGTAAATATTTTATCGTTTTGATATTGTTTATTGGCCTGATATCGGGATGCAGGAATATCAGACCACCGCACGGTGTAGATCCTTCCAGCCTGAATATGGTTGTAACGGGCTATTGCTCCTGCGGCAAGTGCTGTGAATGGGGACGAAACTGGCTTCTGCGCCCAATATACAAGTCTGGCCCCAATAAGGGTAAAGTCAAGCAGGTTGGAATCACATCATCCGGCAAAGCAACAAGAAACGGCACAATCGCCGCCGATCTTTCACTTTACCCATATGGCACTATTATGTATGTCCCAGGCTATGGATACGGCGTGGTAGAGGACACAGGTAAAGACATAAAAGGCCAGCACATCGATCTCTATTTCAACACTCATCGAGAGGCCCTGAACTGGGGCCGTGCAACATCCTCCGTCAAAGTCTGGAAAAATTAATCAATCTGAAACCATTTAAAAAGGGATAACCAATGAAAAAACAATGCGCGTGGTGCAGCAAGGCTATGGGCTCAATAAAGATCAAGAAAAATAATATCCGAACCGTGACTCACGGGATATGTGAGGAATGCGCAACAAAGCTGTTCGCTGAACTCGACCTATCGATTTATGATTTTCTTGATACACTAAAGTCGCCTGTAGTCATTTTAGAAGACAACGCCACCGTCTGGGGAGCTAACAAAGCAGCAAGAGCCTTGCTTGGCAAAGAACACGGCCAGGTCCACGGAAAACTCGGAGGTGTCGTATTCGAATGTGCCTACTCATACCTTCCAGGTGGATGCGGCAAGACCGAACATTGCGCAGGTTGTACAATCAGAAACACGGTAACGCACACGCTAAAGACAGGTGAGTCGACAAGACTGCTTCCAGTTATTCTTAAGCAGAAAAGCAAGGATGGCGCGCAGGATATCCAACTTTATATCTCGACCGAAAAAGCCGATAATGTCGTTGTCCTGAAGATAGACACACAGAAATGCGCATAACCATAACAGCGACAGGTCAGCGCAAGCTTGCAGCCATCACCCCTATAAAGCGGCTCGTAAGATTTCTGACTGAAGCTGCCGGAATCAGGCTCAACGACTTCTCGCTGGTCCTTGTTTCGAATGAAGAGATAGTCGCGATAAACAGGATTCATCTGAAACACGATTATGTAACTGACGTGATCAGCTATCTTCTACCTGCTTTACCTGGAGATAACGGCCTGCCATCAGGCGAGATATTCGTCAACATTCAGCGGGCAGATGAAACCAGAAAGAAAAGGAACTGGGACAAGTGCCGCGAACTTGCGCTATATATTGCGCACGGGATAGATCACCTGACCGGAGCAGATGATGCCGACAAGCGCGGATATCTAAGCATGAGGCGGCGCGAACTAGCCTGGCTGCGCCTCGCTGCAAAGAAGGGACTGCTGAAGGGGCTGATAAAGAAGTGATCATCTGGAAAATATCCTTATCACCTCCAAAAAACCATGACTAGACCACTGGACAGCACAGACAAGACAAAGGCAATAGTCCTTAAAGTGGCACCATTCTCAAGAACGTCCCACTATGTCACATGGCTGACACCACAACACGGCAGAATGACAACTATTATCAAGGGGGCGACCAGGCCCAAAAGCGCATTCCTCGGCCAATATGATCTTTTTTACACCTGCGAACTCGTATATTACACGCGAGACAGGAACGGTATCTTTATCGCAAAGGAATGCTCATCAATTAAAAACAGATTACGCCTGCGTTCAGACTGGAAGGCCTGCGCCGCGGCAGCCTACATCGCCGAAACAGCGTCCAGGATAACAGTACATGGACCGCACCAACTTGAATTATTCGACCTCGTCGACGATCATCTGGACCAGCTGGCATCCGCTACACCCTCCGAAGAATTCATCTACAGGTTCGAACTGCTGATACTCGAAAAGCTAGGGTATTCCCCTCAAATGACAAAATGCGCGAAATGCGGAGCTGCCGATATTGCCAGCGCAACAGGCTATCAGATCAGCCCCGTACTTGGCGGCGCAATATGCGGGAAATGCCAGCCAGCATTAAGGCACCGGCCAGTGCGGATATCTGAGGCACTGATGGAGACCATAAAGAACTGGCAAGCATTCACACATACGCACAGCAAAAGCGCCACTGTCATAGTATCTGACGATTTGCTTGCCTTGAGGAATATTCTTGGTATATTCCTCGCCCATCATGTTGACGTATTGTTGGCTGGCCGTAAACATGTAATAGAACTTGTATCAGCCTAAACTGTTATTATTGATCGGAGTATCAGATGAGATATCTAGTCCTTCTTGCAGTAGCTCTGGCATTTACCGGATGCGCAAAAAAAGAAAACAAAGAGTCCGCAAGCACAACGCCTGCAAATGAAAATCAGAACGTCATCTCAGTACCACAGAACCTTTCCATGGACGTGCCGTCAAAGATCACAGCACCGCCGGAAGACCCTAACAAGGTAATCATGGAAGTAAACGGGGTTAATCTCACGGTCGGGGCCGCCAACCAGGAGGTTGAATACCGCCTTGCAAGCCTCGCCAAGAACATGCCTCCAGAACGCATAGAAGCAATAAAACCCAAACTGCGCGACAATGTAATAGATCAATTCGTAGTCAAAACAGTTCTTCAGCAGGAAGTAGAGAGACAGAAGATCGCCGTAACAGAGGATGAAATCAAGAAGGCATATGACGACATCAGAAAGAGCCTGCCAGAAGGCATGACTCTTGAGGAAATAATAAAGACCAGTCCCATTGGCGAAGAGAAGATGAAGGAAGAGGTCGTCATGGGGCTTAAGATCAACAAGATCCTTGCAGAAGCTGTATCCAACGCCACCGCAGTCACGGATGCAGACATCAGCAAATTCTGCGCTGAAAACAAGGACATTGTTTCAAATGTTCAGGAAATGGTCAGAGCCAGCCACATTCTGATAAAATGCGACGAAACTGCACCGGACACAGAGAAGACAGAGAAAAAGAAACTGGCCGATGATGTAAGGAACATGCTGCTCGCAGGATCAAATTTCGTAGACATGGCAAAAACATATTCGGACTGCCCCAGCAAGGAAAAGGGCGGAGATCTAGGCCCCTTCCCACGCGAGCAGATGGTACCGGCTTTCTCGGAAGCAGCATTCAGTCTTGAGACGAATAAGATCAGCAATCTTGTCCAGACAAAGTTCGGATGGCACATCATAAAGGTCGTTGAACACATGATGCCTAACGAGATCATCAGGATGCACCTTAGCGACACGCGCAAGCAGGAAGTATTACGCAAGACGATCGATGACCTGCGCAGCAAAGCCGTGATAAAAGATTTCCGTCCCAAATCAGAGGAGCCGAAGTTCGACCCTACTGCAACGGCCCCTGTTCAACAGCCGCCCGTTGCTGCCGTTGAGCCTGAAACACCGGCCCCAGCCGCCGCTCCGGCACCTGTAACAGCTTCACCTGCAGACAAGCCGGTCGTCAACGAAGTCAACGCTAATAAGTGATCCATCAGTATAATCACCCGAGATGATTCCCCTGGCAACAGGGGTTTCTATCTCGCGTTGTATAAATCTCTTTAAAGGCCTTGCCCCGTATACTGCGTCATAGCCTTCGGTGACGACAAATTCCTTTGCCTTATTCGACAACTTGAACTTCATACCGCGCTCCGCCAGACGTTTAGTGAAGTCGGATATGAGCAGATCCACTACTCTGCCTATCTCCTCCTGATTGAGCGGCCTGAACAGGACTACCTCGTCAACTCGATTCATAAACTCCGGCCGGAAGCTTCTTTTCAGCTCATCCATAACCTGACGCCTGACATCCTCACTGATCACACCAGCCTTGTCTATACCCTCGAGCAGATGTGTCGAACCGATATTGCTGGTCATTATGACTATAGTATTTTTGAAATTCACCGTCCTGCCGTGAGAATCGGTCAATCTTCCATCTTCCAATATCTGAAGCAACACGTTGAATACATCGTGATGCGCCTTCTCTATCTCATCAAGGAGCACTACGCTGTAAGGCTTGCGTCTTACTGCCTCTGTGAGCTGGCCGCCATCCTCATACCCAACATAACCCGGAGGCGCTCCAACTAGCCTGGATACAGTGTGCTTCTCCATGTATTCGCTCATATCGATTCTGACCATGTTATCAGAAGAATCGAATAACGCGATCGCCAGAGTCCTCGCAAGCTCCGTCTTCCCAACTCCGGTAGGACCCAGAAAAAGAAACGAGCCTATGGGCCTGTTAGGATTCTGAATCCCTGCCCTTGCCCTAAGCACGGCATCTGCGACTGCTTTGACGGCTTCATCCTGCCCGATAATCCGCTCATGCAGCTGATCTTCGAGTTTGAGCAGTTTCTCGCGCTCACCCTCCAGCAGCCTTTTAAGAGGAATACCGGTCCAGCGTGCTACAACATCCGCTATCTCCTGCTCACTGACCTCCTCGCTCAGCAAGCTGCTGGCTGCAGCCCGGCCACCCTTAAGGTCTTCCTGCTTCTTAATTTTCTGCTCCAGATCAGGAATCACGCCGTGCTTCAGCTTCGCCAGCTTCTCCAGATCATATGCGCGCTCAGCTTCGCTGCATTCACGCCGTGCCTGCTCAAGCTTCTCGCGCAGCAACCTTACCTGCTGGATCGCCGCCTTCTCCGTCTCCCAGCGGGCCTTCATAGCATCAGATTCAGAACGCAGCTCAGCCAATTCCTTGCGCAGCGCTTTCAGCCTTTCTTTACTGGCCTTATCGTTTTCTTTCTTAAGCGCAGTCTCCTCTATCTCGATGCGCATTACCTTACGGGTTATCTCGTCGAGTTCAGCCGGCATGGAATCTATCTCAGTCCTTATAGTGGCACAGGCTTCATCGACCAGATCAATGGCCTTGTCCGGAAGAAAGCGGTCGCTGATATATCTGTCGGAAAGCACAGCGGACGATACCAATGCCGCGTCCTGTATCCTGACCCCATGATACAACTCAAAGCGCTCCCTAAGTCCGCGTAATATGGAAATCGTGTCCTCGACATTTGGCGCATCCACAACAATCGGCTGAAATCGCCTTTCTAAAGCCGCATCTTTCTCGATATACTTACGGTATTCGTCAAGCGTCGTAGCCCCTATACAATGCAGCTCACCGCGCGCCAGCATCGGCTTCAGCATATTACCGGCATCGGATGAACCTTCGGTCCGCCCTGCCCCAACAATGTTATGAAGCTCATCAATGAAAAGTATGATCCTGCCTTCTGCCGCTTTGATCTCGGTAAGCACGGCCTTTAGCCGCTCCTCGAATTCGCCCCGATATTTGGCACCAGCCATGAGTGAAGTCATGTCCAGAGCAAATATAGTGTGGTCTTTCAGACCCTCGGGAACATCTCCGCGCAGTATCCTCTGAGCCAGCCCCTCTACTATAGCCGTCTTACCCACCCCAGGCTCACCTATCAGAACAGGGTTGTTCTTGGTCTTTCGTGACAGTATCCTGATCACACTGCGTATCTCGTTGTCACGTCCGATTACAGGATCCAGCTTCCCCTGTTTGGCAAGATCCACCAGGTCGGTCCCGTACTTCTTAAGCGCATCATATGAACTTTCAGGATTATCCGAAGTCACACGCTGGCTTCCTCTGACCGATTTCAGCACATCCAAAATCCGATGCCTGTCGATGCCGTATTCTTTGAAGAGCTTACCAGCAAAGGTACTCTTGCTCTCCTCCGTACAGGCAAGAAGGAAGTGCTCCACTGATATAAATTCGTCCTTTAGTCGCTTAGCCTCATCGCCGGCCCTGACAAGCATAGTATTGAATCTTGCCGATACATACACCTTCCCCGCTTCGACGGCTTTTCCGGCCATCTTAGGCAGCTCTTCTACATACTGCTCAAACCTTGCCTTCAATGTCGGTACAGACACACCTGCCCGGTCCAGCAGCGATGAAGCAACACCGTTCTCCTGTTCCAGAAGAACAAGTAATAGATGCTCTACCTCAATTTCAGGATTACCAAATTGCAGAGCTTTACTTTGCGCAGAACGTAAAGCCTCCTGCGCCTTCTGAGTAGTCTTTTCCAAATCCATAAGCACACCTCCAATTTATAGCATCAGCCACCTCTAGTATGCAGTTTACATACCAGCGCTCATCATCTATTGCATTGTAGCCGTAAGCATATTCTATACAATGCGTTAGAATATTATTGCTCATCCTTAATAGAAAATAATAAGCGTCATTATGCCTCTTCTTGTTTCTCATGTGAGACCTTTTGTCGCACAATTACACTGTGTATCTTCTTCGCTTATCAAGAGAGCTGACGGAGAGCCGACACTTTTTCCCTGGCATACGAGAGGCAGGAATATCAAGTAAGTATATACTTACACGCAGCCTGATGATGAAAAACCTTACCCAAATGACTCAAATAGTTACACGCCTGACCTGTGCAGCCTCATCACGCTGAACAGTCCTTGCATGCCTGACGCTAGGATTACCAAACAGCATTGCATAATATGCCTGCCCAGGCTTGACACCAAACAAGGGTTTGAGTTCCGGCAGAGTCTCAAGAAGCATCTTCAACATTCCCCACCAGACAGTACCCAAAGATGCGCTCTGAGCCAGAAGCTCGAAATATGAAAGACTTATAATCACATCCTCCGCAGGACACGGCTTTTTAAACGGCGTAGTCACAATAAGTGCATGAGGCGCGCCCCTAAACAGAAGATCTCTGCCGGAATCCCTGAACATAGGCACAGCATTCTTCAAATACAATGCGCTCTCTGGTATCTTGCCATCAGCGCCTGCCTTATCCAGCGCGGCATGGACCTTGTCCCTGATGGCCTTCATGACGTCTTTGTCATCGATCACATTGAAAGTCAGCTGTCTGGCGTTGACACCCGAAGGCGCATTGGAGACGGCTGCCAGTATTTGCTTGAGAAGGACCCGGTCAACATTCTCATCCTTGTAGCGCCTGATACTCCTGCGCCCTCTGATAAAGGTGGACATCGATTCGACATCAGGAAACATCCCTGGCTTTAGAGTTATACTGTCCTCAGGTTTGCGGCCGAATATCGACACCGCACCTGTCGGACAAACTGCCAGGCAATGCTGGCACTGCACACACAGCTTTTCTTTATCTGCACGTATTGACGGAAGCCCTCCGTCAAGCATCTCAATTATCATAGACGGGCAATCGTCAACGCAAAGCCCGCACTTGTTGCATTTCTCGCTTACTTTGAAATCCATGATGCCTCCCATGATTAATTTAACAAATGTACCAGAATAACAGACGGCGTAAAAGCCAATTCACAAAGGCCTCGCTTTAGCAATTGACTGGAGACGCGTTCCCTTGCAACATTGCACTAATGAAAGACCCTTACAAAAAAATCATCAGCCTCATCGGCGGGATGGCATTTGCCCTTCTACTTGCAGAGGGACTTCTGCGGGTTCTATCCGTTAACAGTGGCTTTATGGCCGCACGCGAACTGACTCAATTCCGTCAAAACCCTGATCTTGTTGATAAATTCGCAATTGATCCGGAACTCGGCTTTATGCCTAATTTGGGAACTAATCCGCAATACACTAAGTTCGGCACTATCACTAACGCATACTCCCTGATGAAAACAAACCATGCTGACCGCCTGCTATTCATCGGCGACTCTGTAACAGCCAGGGGTAAGATCGTCTCCGCTTTGCGCGATATGTACGGGGACAGGGATTTTGAATATTGGAACGCTGGCGTAGAATCCTTCAATACTGTCCAGGAAGTGAACTACTATCTAAAGTTCAATCATGCAATTTCACCAAACCACGTAATCCTGACTTTCCATATGAATGATTTTGAAGCAACACCAGTGACCTTCAAGTCCGGAAAGAAACTGATTGTTTACGCGCCGAATATGCCCACCACAAGCATAAATCCCGTCCTTTTCCGATATTCAATGATATACCGGCTGATACTCGGACGGACCATTGACCTGCACAAGGAGATCGAATCAGTGAAGGCGGATACAGAGGCAAGCCTGGTACGCCTGCATAATGAACTCAGCGCAAAGAACATAACATTCTCTGTGATTGTATTCTCGTATCTGAAGCCGCTCTCTGAATGGACGGCAGAGGACAAACTCACATACTACGAAATAATGGAAATCCTGACTCGCAATGAGATCCGGACGTTTGACATTACCCCAGTAACACAGAACTCCCTGATGAGAGGCAATAGAATACAGGAAGAGGCCGGAGACGATTGGCATCCCAACGAAACCATTTCTACCGCGATTGCCGAACATCTAAAAGCCAACAGGCTTCTCTAATCCGCATTTCTCATTGCCCTATGAGAAATGCGCCCTTCCAGGGCCGCCACGTGAAGTCGCGTTCCGCGTCAACGTGGTCACGCGATAAACAGGCCGACTGGTCGGCCTGAGACGGGACGACCACGTCCCTTATTTTAGAAAAAAAGCTAAATGAAGTTCGGGCTAATCCAATATATCCCGCCAAGTCTCATAATGATGTATAGCGATACCGGCAAAGCCAGGCTCCTTGGAGAATGCAGATTCCAGCTTGTTGCACACAATTGACATGTCTTTCCTTTTCTTGCCGCTGAATGATATCTTGTCTGATATAGCGCCTTCTGAATCCTTGAACGTCTCCAAGGCGACATAAGCACACTTGCCAGATGCACCTGCATACTCAACCTCGTCGTAGGCAAACTCAATGGCGCCGTCATTGCCGTCGGCCTCTGTACGGTAAGCCATCACGCAGACTTCATCAGCGATATCAATCACATGCTTCGCCACATCCTTCACCTGGCCCCTATAAGCTATGAAATTTTGCGACACGCCGTCAGGATAACGCTTATCGAACCAGAACGGTATGTCCACTCCAAGAACAAGCAATGCGTCCTTTTTCTTCATGCGGAGGCGGGCCTTACGCAGACAGTCAAGGTACTGGACAACTACCTCATCGCGGTTTATGCCCTTATATTCATCGAGAAGATACGGCTCGATATCAAGATGAATCCCGGCAAACCGGGCCTTATCACCCGAGCTGGCATTGTATTGACACACGGCATCCACCAGATCGATAACCTTTCGATGGTTATCTTTAAGCGCCAGTGCGGGTTCTCCGTAAAGAGCATGGACCGCTATACCGCGAGCAGTCATATATTCTATAAACTTTGAAACTCGCCCGTGATCGTCAACGACAAAAGCTCCGTTGCCTTCCTTCTGCACCTTTACCTGCACAAATACATTTTCTACAGCATGCTCCGTGCAGAATCTTGCCAGAGCCTCATGTTGTTTCCCTGCGATGATCCTCCCCATATCCCAGACCCATGTGGCAAACACTGGTTTTTTTGAATATGTTTTTCTGTCATAAGAGCCGGCCGGCCATAATGTTTGATGATCGGCATTAGACAAGATCACATTATCCAGACAGACACTACCTTTACCGGCCGGGAAATGAAGGATCAAGCCGGCAAGACTCTTTAAATCCGCCTGTACCGCTGACAACGGAACATCGTAAACAACCCAGTCTTCCTTCAGCGTTGTCACGGCAAACCGGCTGCAGCCCCCCAGGCTTACCGAATCCTCCCTGCCCATCAGTCCGGCATCGGCAATCCTCACCGCCGGAACCGGCAGACCTTTGCCGGCGTTCATCACAAAACTGATTTTGGAATACTTACTGGCATCCAGATATTCTTTATCAGAATCACTCTCTGGCTGAGCATACAATGCCAGCAAAACCCCGGCATATCCGCCTGGTTTGACATCATAATCCACAACAAGGGAACGACCTGACCCGCCGAATCTGCGCGCAAACGAAGGTTCGACATTTATCGCAGAACAGGCAGAAGCGTAGGTCTTGTACACCCCGCGGCTTCCGAAAGGCACCCCAGAGTCAAAGTCATTTATGCTCAGGGTTTCTGGTTTACCTATCCGCATCACAGCGCATCCAGATGCCAGAAACAAAGTCAACGACAACACAAGCACTGATCTCTGCAATAATACATTCAGCATTCTCATAAGCCTTCCCACAAAGGAACCCTGAGAAACTCGGCCAGCTGTTTCGCATCGTCGCGAACAGCCTTGAGACAACCATGGTCCACGACATTCAGGCGCGAGCCGTCTCGCTTGACAATATTGAGCTCATAACTTAAATAAGAGCTTTTCTGACCTTTGCAGAACTCTGCAATAACCTGAAGAGCATGTATCTCGCGCAGAGGAACATGTACCTTTAATAAATTAAAATCCACACCCTGAACCGAATCAACCCATCCTTTCCAATAGTGCCCGTACATCCGATCAAATACTATCGGCACTTTGATGGAATATATGAATTTAGCGCCAAAGACTGCAAAGATCAGGCCAATCCCAGAGGCGATCACAATCGGCGACGCCATGCGTAATGCATTCTTCATGTATTCATAATAAACCACACCTGACACAATCCCAATCCCGACCAAGACCAACAAAACCCCGAACAAAACAGCACCTGATGCCGGTTTGAATTCCATACGGTCTGCGTTCACCATTACCAACTTATGCGTTTGCATGCTCGTCCCGCCCTTATTCAAAGGCTTCCAGTCTATGGTTGAAGCCAAAGGATCATCAAACACATACGACTCCTTATCACCGCCATACGGATCTATCATTTTCTTAACTGTTTTAACAACCTGCTTGAACATAACACCTCGCTGACGTAAATTATAGACACCCTCTTGCCACTGATTCCAGTAGATTAACACCTGAATATTGCACGCGAATTATTATCTATGGCTTTCACCGGGCAGGCCTGCTCACAGGTCAGACAGCCTATGCATTCGGACCTTTTATTGATACCCCGCTTCTCGTCCTGAGTGCTCATAACCTGCACGTCCATTGGACAGGCCTTATCACATTTCGAACAACGGATACACTTATCGGACTTTATCTTTATCCGAAACAAAGACGTTACTCGATTAAAGACAGCTATCATCGCCCCGATTGGACACATGGTCCGACAGAAACTGCGACTGCTCAATACTGCCAGAATGAAGACCAGCGCAACAACGCTGAACCTGACGACCAGCCAGTAATCCATTGCAAAATCCCTGTATCGGATCATATCCGGCAGCGCGACCTCCAGCGTCCCGACCGGGCAGTAATTGCAGTAAAACCAATGTGTGTCTCTGCTGATGAAATACGGAACAGCCACAACCGCCACAACCAGAAATATATATTTGACCATATCAAGCGGACGCGGAATATGGAACTTCGGGGAAGGAATCTTATAAAGAAGATCCTGAACGAATCCGGCAGGACAGACCCAACCGCAAAAGAAACGGCCCACAAGAACACCTGCCGTCAAAAAAATACCGATTGTCATCCACGGGACGGCATGGAACGCAACAGCCCGCGATACAACCCCGACCGGGCAGCCAAAAAAAGACAGCAGACAAGCATCGCAATGCATTACCGGAAGACAGTATGGCTGGAGGGCTATGACACACCAGAAATTTAGATTCAGCACCACCAGGCTGATTGTCTGCGCGATCCGTCTTTTGATATTAATTTTCACTGAATGGAATATCGAACTGGCAGACAATAAACTGTCATCAGGTTCTTATTCAAGGCGCTTGACACAATTCCAAAACTGCTACTCGACAACAAGGTTAGTCTTCAGAACCTTACCGAACTCAACCTCTTTGGCAGGCGCACCGTCTATCCACATGACAAGCGTGTATTCGCCGCTCTTTGCTACTTCACCGAAGTAGCCCCCTTTTGATCCTCAATGAGAGCACAGCTTTGCCAGCGACATGGTCTTTTTCTCAACAGCCACCTTGCCTTCTGTATCCAGTATATAGAAATTGGCTCTTCCCTGACACAATTGACGCAGTGTCTTACCGCCGAACTGTTTGATCTCATCCAACTGACAGATAAAACCATATGGCACCTTACCCGCCTGCTTCAGCTTGGCCAGATTGGCGGG
>CAMCYG010000026.1 GCA_945883775.1 Victivallis vadensis | reverse complement strand
AAAGGTACTGAGTTAAGGGCGGGCATTACAGAGGTCAAAGATGACAAATGGAATCCTGGTTTTCAGAAGATGGAGATAGAAGTTGGGATCAAAAGTGAGTCTATAAAGGCAGTGAAACTTCTTGATGTGTCCGGTAAGGAAATAGTTCTTGAACGCTCTAATATCGGCGGCTTCTTCGACAAGGCAACGATAACTCTCAGTGTCAAAGGTGTGTTTCCGAAGACTGGCGGCATCAAGCTGGAGATCCATGACAACATCAAGCAGTTCAAGACTCCCTTTGTCATCAAGGATATCCCGCTGTCGATGGCTGAGAAGAAATAAACTATTGTCTGTCCTGATTGTACTTCAGCGCGGAAGAAGCGGCTTGTCGAGACGGTTCGCTCTACCTTTGGAATTTGAGGGTAATGATGAAGAATCTTACATTGTTAATATTGGTATTTTTGTCCGGAATATTGTCAATATCCTTGTGCCTTGCCACTGAGTCGGATGATTTGCTCAATAGCTTGTCGCCGCGAGGGATGGTGTCGGACTATGCGCAGGTGCTTAGTCAGTCGGAAGTGTCGTCGCTTGAATCAACGATACGTGCATACGAGCAGCAGACCGGTAATGAGATGGGGGTTGCGGTGGTGGATTCGCTGAAGGGCGGCGACATAGATGACTTTGCGAATAAGCTGTTTGCCAAGTGGGGCGTCGGCAAGAAAGGGAAGGATAACGGAGTTCTGCTTCTTGTTGCAATCCAGGACAGGGCTGCGCGGATAGAGGTGGGGTATGGTTTGGAGCCGAAGATGACTGATGCAGTTGCCGGTCGGATATTGCGTGAGCAGATGTTCCCATCATTTAAGCAGGGTCGATATGGTGAAGGTATATCGCTGGCTGTGGATCGGATTATAAGCGTCGCAAAAGGGGAGTCGCCGGTCACAAGCATTCCCGCAACGGCAGATAATTATGGAGATAAAATAGTTCAAAAGCTTGATGCCTTCGAATTTTCTTTCTGGGTTCCGTTTGTTGTGTCAGTCCTGTTGACGTTTTTACTGGGCGGCGGGATAGGTGCTAAGAAACTAGGATTGATCATACAGAGTAGTGTCATGTCTATTATGCTTGGCCTTATGGCTTTAGGAAGTGGAGCGGAATGGTTACAAAAAGATAGATGGCTGTATATAATATTTGCCGCGTTAGTGTCGTTGATTATAAGCTTCTTTCTCGGGCGTGCATTCCCGAATATATTTGAACGAATTGAGAATTCTATGGCATCGTCTGGTGGGCGTTCGTCTGGAGGGGGATGGTCTTCTGGGGGAGGTTCATCAGGTGGAAGTTTCGGCGGCGGATCATCCGGCGGTGGCGGAGCGAGCGGGAGATGGTAGAAGGGGAAAATTACTAATTACGAATTATTGGTTTTGTGAGATTTGCGCTACGTATTTGTATTCTATGCAAAAGTCTCGGCTCACCGTGGACGGTTCGACCTGCCTTTTCGGTCTTAAGGTAGGGAGAGGCCTCTGGCCGAGCCGTCTTCGTTTGGTTGTGGCAAAAATGATTAGTTAATAAGGGAGGTAGAATGAATAAATCAGTAATAGGAATAATTGCGGCGGTTGTATTTGTGATATTGGTCGGCATCGTGCTCAGTAATCAGGTTGTGGCATTGTCGGAGAACTGTATATCTAAATGGGCGCAGGTAGATACGGTGCTTCAGCGTCGGTATGACCTTATTCCTAATCTAGTGAATACGGTTAAAGGCTATGCAACGCATGAGAAAGGGCTGTTCGAGGAGATTTCCCGTCTAAGGAGCCAGTGGGCAGGGGCAAAATCACCTTCGGAGAAGGCAGAGGCCGCTACTCAGCTGGAAGCAGGATTAGGCAGGCTGATAATGGTCGCTGAACAGTACCCGCAGTTGCGGGCCAGCGAGAACTTTATGGGGCTTCAGACAGAGCTTGCCGGGACGGAGAATCGTATAGCTGTTGAAAGACAGCGTTATAACGAGGCGGTCCGTGCTTTCAATACGCGGATAAAGCAGTTCCCATGGAGCGTTTTCGCTGACATGAAAGGGCTGAATACGCCTATGAACTACTTTGAAGCGAAAGAGCAAGCCAAAGGTGCGCCGCAGGTGCAGTTCTAAATTATTCTAAATTATTGAAACAATAATTTAGATAGGGCGAGAAGCTCGCCCACTGTATGCAAGGTTAACAGCGCACAGGTCGTGCGCTGTTATCTGCGGGGGTCGAGCGCGGGGGCGCGGGTGGCAAAAATTCTTTTTGTGCTCCTTGTGTTCATATGTGTTCTTTGTGGTAAAAGCTTAAGCTTAAGGTTTTCGAAAGCCGATGAGAAAGTTTTGGACTATATTTCTGCTGTGGCCGATTGTCTTCTTTGGTGCCGGCATCTATGAGATGATGAAGGCGAAGGAGACTGCTGATTGGCCTGCCATTCCTGCCAAGATCACGTCGTTCCAAATACTGAAGGATGACGAGGGTGGCAGTTACGTCCACATTGAAGGCAAGTTCATCGATACCGGTGAACCATTCACGGTCAAGCGGTGGGCATATGGCGCTGTCAACGGCCTATCGGCAAGTCAGCCATATCTTGCTCCGTACAAGTCTGGATATATGACAACAGTCTATGTCGATCCGAAGGACCCGAATAATGTCATTCTGTGCAATAATCCTTCACTGACCGGCAATTACATGATTATGGGCGGTTCCGCGACGGCAGTTCTCGCCATCCTGTGGTGGTTGCTGTTAGGCTGCAAAAAGTGGGAGGAGCGTCAGGCAAAGAAACAATATGTCCCGTCTTATTCGCCTATCCGGCCAGGTCAATCCAAAGAACTGCCAACATGGGCTGGTATCCTTATCGGTATTTTGTTTTCGATGGTATTCCTCGGAATTGGGGTATGGTCACTCTACATGGCGTATATTGGCCGCAGTCCGGCGGCGGTATTCTCGCATAATGACAAAATATTTATGGTGCTGTTTGGGATGATGTTTTCTTACGGCGGGATAATGGCATTAGTAACGGTAGGATTCGGTGGGAAACTGCCGCCTATCTTGCAGAGGATAATGTTGTCGCTCTTTCTCTTCTTTCTTGGCCTGCCTTTTATTGTGATACCGATAATCGATCCAGGCGGTATCAGTTCATCCTCGTCTATCAATGGTCACGTAATAAACGAGACGAAAGGTTCCTCCGTGGGAGCCGTAGTTTTCATGCTGGTGGGTATAGGCAGTATGATTGGTGCATTATGGCCATGGCGCTGGTGGAAGAAGAGATATTAAGAACGGAAAGACGGAATTACGGAAGAATGGAATAGAAATCTGTGACATGTCTAGCTTGGCCATATTGCAACGTGACTTAATCCGCCGATTTGCTTTAATGAGCTGATTCAGAGGAGTTTTGCATGAGCATACAGCATAACAGCAGCCGTAGCGGGGATTCAGTGTCTATTGATGGCCGAATAATGGTCATGAAATTCATCCACTTGGCATTGTTCGGTGGTGTTGCAATGTTTGGGTTAGTGATATTTCTGATTAGCCGCAGCCGTATGAATCTCTCACCTGATTTCCAAAATCCAATATTACTGGTATCTGCTGCGATGCTAGCTTCTTCTTGTGTCTTATCGGCAATACTGCATAAGTTCTATTTCAATGTTGTGCCAATGCCGACGGACGAGCTTATAGCGCTATCGAGATATCAGGCATTTTTCCTGATAAGAGCGGCTATCGTGGAGGGTAGCATCTTGTTTGCCGGCGTAGTTACCTTGCTTCTTCACAATATAATTACAGCCTGCCTGTATGTGCTTGGTGCGGCGATTCTGGCCTTTTTCATGCCATCACGCCGTGAGTTCGAAAGGCTTATGAATGACTACAAGCCGTTGCCTCCAGGTCTGGCGAGGTGATTAGTAGAGAAACAGTGAATTAGGAAATTAGGCAATTATTGTCACCCTTTTCTGGCTTGCGAGTGCAGTTATCGATAATGTGCCGGGTATTTCTAAATTTAGATTTCCATAGCATCTACATTCCGCACATCGAACTGAGCATTTCCAGATAAGAACTATACCCAGATATCCATATCTTTTCCGCCGGCGCATGACACATGCGCCGCTACAAATAGGAAAACTTTCCTCACTGTAGCTGAGCTTGTGTCAAGCTCAGTTCTTTTTCGCAAGCGAACCTCAATATATACTCCTTAGCTTGATAGGTATTGGCTTCGACCTACCAAAATAATTGACGTTTGCGGCCAATAAAAAAAGAGCGGGCTGTTTAAGCCCGCCCTTAATGTTAACGGATTTTTATCTTATCAGCAGGGTGGCAGATTCGCCAGGTTCTGAAGCAGGGTCCACTTTGACTGAACAAGTATGTCTGCCTTGTCCATAAGCATCTTGGAGGATGCGGGATTGCTCTTAGCCAGTATCTTGAACCGGTTTTCCTTCATTGCGGCTTCGCTGTATTTCATCGTCGGAGTCTTGCTGTCAACGATCAGCGGATTCTTGCCCTGTTTCGCCAGTTCAGGATTGTACCTGTATAGCGGGAAGTGGCCCGAATTAACCGCGTCACGCTGATTCTGAAGGCCGTTCTCCATATCGATTCCGTGAGCGATACAATGCGAGTAGGCTATAATGATTGACGGTCCATCATATGCCTCTGCCTCATTGAATGCTTTTACGCACTGTGCCGGATTTGAGCCCATTGCGACAGTCGCTACGTATATGTTGCCGTAGGTCATCGATATCATGCCGAAGTCCTTCTTCATGAGCGGTTTTCCGGCAGTTGCGAACTTGGCAACAGCTCCGAGCGGCGTTGACTTTGATGCCTGGCCGCCGGTGTTTGAATAGACCTCGGTATCCAGTACTAGGACATTGATGTTCCTGCCTGAGGCAAGGACATGGTCAAGTCCGCCGTAACCGATATCATATGCCCAGCCGTCGCCGCCGAGTATCCATACGGACTTCTTTACCAGATAATCTGCTACAGACAGTGCCTGTTCGCATGTGTCGCACTTACAGGAGGTCAGCCACTTCTTGAGGTCTGCTATTCTGCCTCTCTGCTCCTCTATCTCTATCTGTGTCGCCTGTTTGGCGTTGAGTACGGCATTAATCAGGTCTGTTGGCACGTTCGTGCACTTAGTTGCAGAGCCCGAAACGATCTTCAGGAGCAATTCCTTAGCGTACTCCGCGAACTTGTCGACTGTCAGTCTCATTCCGAACCCGAATTCTGCATTGTCCTCGAATAGCGAGTTTGACCATGACGGTCCTCTGCCATCGCTTCTCTTGCAGTACGGAGTTGTTGGCAGGTTGCCGCCGTAGATCGACGAACAGCCCGTAGCATTGGCGATCATAGCGCGGTCGCCGAACAGCTGTGACATCAGTTTAACGTATGGTGTTTCGCCGCATCCTGCGCAGGCGCCTGAGAATTCGAACAGAGGCGTGATCAGCTGGCTGCCCTTTATCGTTGCCTTGTCGATCAGCTTTAGATCGACGTCCGGAATGTTCAGGAAGAAATTGAAATTCTTTGCTTCCTGTTCCCTGTGCGGGATCTGAATGTCCAGATTGATTGCGCGTTTGCCGGTCTCTTGCTTTGTCGCAGGATCCTTTTCGCGAACGGGGCATCTTTCCACGCACACGCCGCAGCCGGTACAATCTTCCGGTGCAACCTGAACAGTGTATTTCATTCCCTCGAATCCTTTGCCTTTTGCGTCGACGGCCTTGAATCCAGCCGGTGCATTCTTAAGCGTGTCTGCCGGATAGATCTTTGTCCTGATCGCGGCATGAGGGCAGACAAGTGAGCACTGTGCGCACTGTATGCAGAGGCTGGTTTCCCATATCGGGATTTCTACCGCAATGTTGCGCTTCTCGAACTTCGTCGTCCCCGTCGGCCATGTGCCGTCATCCGGCATTGCACTGACCGGCAGAGAGTCGCCCTTCATGCTCATAATCTTGGCTGTGACGTTCTTGACGAACTCCGGAGCCTCGTTCGGCACTGCGGGCAGCATCTTCTTCTTGCCTGCAGGCTTGGCCGGAATCTTGACCTCGTGCATCGCCGCTATAGCTGCATCGACTGCTTTGTAGTTGCTCTTTACGACTTCTTCGCCCTTCTTGCCATAGGTCTTCTTGATGGCGTTCTTGAGTGCTTCGATCGCTTTATCCTGAGGCAGTACCCCAGAGATGTAGAAGAAGCAGGTCTGCATGAGCGTGTTGATTCTGGCGCCCAAACCAAGATCATTGGCCAGTTTGACGGCATCAATGACATACAGCTTGATGTTTTTCTTTATAATCTGCTCTTCAACCTCGTCAGGCATGTTGTTCCATATCTCCTCGGCGGAGTAGGGGCTTGCCAGAAGGAATTTCGCGCCTTTCTTGGCGTTTGACAGCATGTCATATTTCTCAAGGAATGAGAAGTTGTGGCACGCCACGAAATCGGCCTTGGAGCACAAGTATATGCTGCGGATCTGTTCAGGGCCGAATCTTAGATGCGACACTGTCATTGCGCCGGCCTTCTTGGAGTCATATACGAAATAGCCCTGGGCATAGTTGTCTGTATCAGAGCCTATGATCTTGATGGAGTTCTTGTTCGCTCCGACCGTGCCATCAGCGCCAAGTCCGTAGAACATGCACTCTACGCCGCCATTATGATCGATATGGAAGCTTTCGTCGCAGGTGAGGTTTGAACCGGTTACATCGTCGTTTATGCCAACTGTGAAGCTGTTCTTCGGGTTCTTTTCTGCAAGGTTATCGAAGACTGCTTTGACCATTGCCGGGGTGAACTCCTTGGAGCCCAAGCCGTATCTGCCGCCGACTATCACGGGATATGACGGATGGATATACCATTTCTGGTGCATTGCTTCGCCGATAGCTGTGCGGACGTCTGCGTAAAGCGGCTCGCCGACAGAGCCGGGTTCCTTCGTCCTGTCCAGTACTGCGAAGGATTTGACTGATTTCGGAAGGGCCATGGCGAATGCCTTGGTGTCGAAGGGTCTGAACAGACGAACCTTGAGTAGTCCGACTTTGGCGCCCTGTTTATTGAGCTGATCGACTGTTTCGTGTGCGGTTTCTGCGCCTGAGCCGATGATGACAAGAACGCGCTCGGCGTCCGGGGCTCCCACGTAGTCAAACAGCTTGTATTGGCGACCGGTAAGTTTGGCAAACTTGTCCATGCATTTCTGGACGATGCCCGGGGTTGCGTCATAATATTTATTTACCGTCTCACGGCCCTGGAAGTAAACGTCCGGGTTTTGGCTGGTGCCTCTGATCATAGGCCTGTCAGGTGTGAGTGCGCGTGCGCGGTGTTCAAGAACCAGCTTATCGTCTATCATGGCTCTGATAGTGTCCCTGTCGACGAGTTCCACCTTCTGGACTTCGTGCGAGGTCCTGAATCCGTCAAAGAAGTGAATGAATGGAATGCGAGCCTCAAGCGTTGCCGCATGTGCTATGAGTGCCATGTCGCCGACTTCCTGTACGCTGGAGGATGCCAGCATGGCAAAGCCGGTCTGGCGGATCGACATGACGTCGGAATGGTCGCCAAAAATGGATAATCCCTGGCATGCCAGCGAGCGGGCGCTAACATGAAAGACAGTTGGAGTAAGTTCGCCAGCTATCTTGTACATATTAGGAATCATGAGGAGAAGCCCCTGCGAAGCGGTGAATGTTGAGCTCATGGCTCCGGACGTGAGGGCCCCGTGGACTGCTCCTACGGCTCCGCCTTCGGACTGCATTTCTATGACATGCGGGACGCTGTCCCATATGTTTTTTACTCCGGCGGCCATCATCTCATCGGCTGTTTCGCCCATGGCGGATGAGGGGGTTATCGGATAAATCGCGCATACTTCACTGCAGGCGAACGCGACTTCTGCCGCTGCCTGGTTGCCATCTATTGTCACCATGTTCTTCTTAGCCATATCTGCTCCTTTTTGTATTCCTGTTTGAAAAGCCAGCGCATGACACATGCGCTGCTACATCTAATCTGTTTTTCTGTATTCTGTTAATGCTGTAAATGCGAAGCGGGCCTTATTGTCGGCCCGCTTCGTCTCGTGATTCGTTGTACAGAGCGGGGTATTATTTCTTGTTTGCCTTAATGTAGGCTCTGACATCATCAAGCTGTCCGGCGCTGCCGAGTATCTGATTCTTGTGAACGATGTACTTGGCGTATTCGGCCATAAACACTTTTCCGGGAGGCCTGAGGTCGAAGTTCTCCGGGCATTTCATGAATTCCTCACGATGCACCCTGCACCAGACCAGCCGGCCGTCTGTATCGATGTTGATCTTCGTCACGCCCATCTTGCCAGCCTTCGCGATGTCTTTCTCGTCAACTCCGACTGCGGACTTCATTTTGCCGCCTGCGGCGTTGATGCGTTTGACTTCGTCCTGCGGGACGGAGCTTGAGCCGTGCATTACCAGAGGGAAGCCGGGAGCCAGCTTGGTGATTTCCTCGATTACTTCGAAGTGCAGACCCTGCTTGCCCTGGAATTTGAATGCACCATGGCTTGTACCGATTGCGCAGGCCAGACTGTCGCATCCTGATTTCTGGATGAATTCGACTGCCTGCTTGGGGTCGGTAAGCTTTGCATGCTCCTCTGCTACACTGATGTCTTCCTCGACTCCGCCGAGCTGGCCAAGTTCGGCCTCAACTGACATGCCCTTCGCGTGCGCGGCATCAGTCACTCGTTTAGTGATCTCGATGTTTTTCTCGAAGGACTCGTGGCTGGCGTCGATCATTATCGAGCTGTAAAAGCCGCTGTTTATGCAATCCATGCAGGTAGGCTCGTCGCCGTGGTCCAGATGCACTGCAAATATGGCATCCGGGAAGATTTCGTCAGCCGCGCGTACCATTGCTTCCAGAAGGCGCTTGTCGGTGTAGGACCGGGCTCCCTTTGATAGCTGAATGATGAACGGTGCCTTGCTGTCCATATTGCCTTTGAACAGGCCCATAATCTGCTCGGCATTGTTGATGTTGTATGCGCCTACGGCATATTTCTTGTATGCGTGTTTGAACAGTTCTTTTGTAGTTACTATCATATGTCTCCTCTTGTTTATTAGAGTTAAAAAATGGATTTAATCGTACCCTTAAAACGCTGATTCGTCAAGAAATTCACAGAACAAAAAATGATGCTGTTATGGCGATATTGTTATGAGTTCTTGATTGATGCGTCTGGTATAGGTATCCTCAGTCCTATCAGGAGGAAGCTGGGCAATGTCTTATGGATAAACCAGAAATAAGTATAATTCTGCCGACTTTAAATGAGTCTGGTAATATAAGCCATATGATTGACAGGCTGGAAGCAGCTGTCGCTGGTGTTATAGAGATCATTGTGGTGGATGACGGCTCTTACGACGGCACGATCAAGGAAGCCGAGCACAAGAAGACCCAGTATGGTAACGTTGTGCTTGAGGTGCGACGCAGTCCCGATGGATTGACCGGCGCCATTCAGAAAGGCATTGATATCGCCAAAGGCGATATCATTGTGTGGATGGATGCTGATATGTCCATGCCACCAGAGAATCTGCCGCTTCTTATCAACAAGGTAAAGAATGATGGATTCGATGTGGCTGTGGGTTCTCGTTTTGTAGAGGGTGGGATGGATTTGGCCGGTGATGTCCGTTCTCTGGTAATAAGGCTCCATAGAAAGACAACCAGAATCTTTAACTGTCTTGCGAAATGTCTCTCTGGTGTTGATTTTGGCGACTGGACCAGCGGGTTTATCGCGATTCGCAGGGATGTAATAAAAGGAACACGATTGCGCGGTTATTACGGGGAATACTTCATTTATCTGGTAGGTGCGCTTGTGAAGTCCGGGGCCAAAGTCGTGGAGATCCCATATACCTGCGGGCCTAGAACGGCTGGCTATTCCAAGACTACCGCAACGGCGTCCTTCTTTCTGAAAAACAGTATTAGATATACTCTTGCCCTTCTTCGGGTGAGAAAAATGGGGTCGCGCAAATGTGCGGAAGGTTTACACTGACCCAGGCCCCTGCGGAGCTGATGGACGCCGTCGGCGGCGGGCCTGTTAAAGATATAGTTCCAAGATATAATGTTGCGCCAGGCCAGATGATTACTGCTGTGATGCGTGATCCGGAGTATGTTAAACCAATTATTCAGCGCTTGATCTGGGGTTTTGTGCCTTCATGGGCAAAGGATCTGGGAAAGTACGGCCATCCGATCAACGCCAGAGCAGAGACCGCTGCAGATAAGACTATGTTCAAGTCTGCCATGCGGCATAATAGATGCATAATCCCTGCGGACGGCTTTTTTGAGTGGAAGAAGGCGGTTGATGGAAAGATTCCTCATTATATCTATATGAAAGATAAAAAGGTTTTCGGGATGGCTGGTCTCTGGGATAGATGGGAGGGTAGGGACGGTTCTCTTATGGATACCTGTTTGATACTTACGACGTCGCCGAATGCGTTGGTGAGAACGCTGCATGATAGGATGCCTGTTATCCTGAAGGGCGAGGATTATGAAAAATGGCTGAATCCGCAACTGCAGGACGTTAATAGTATCATGAAAATGATAGGTCCTGCCGCGGAATCAAAGATGCAGATGCATGAGGTCTCATCCGCCGTCAACGCTGTGTCGTCTGATTCTGATGAATGCATCAAGCCTTTTCGTCATGATCCCCCGTGCCAGCAGGAGCTTCTGTTGTAATGATTGGCTTTATGTGAAGGGGTCAGCAATTCCTGTCGCAATTCCTTGACTTCCATGTGTCGATTGAAAAGAATGGCCGCCTGTTTATGAATAAAACATTGATCAATGATCTGGGTGCTCATGCTGGTCGGCAGGCCACTTTGTGTGGGTGGGTGTATGGCAAACGAAGCGGTGGCAGGGTGATCTTCCTGCAGGTGCGCGACGGTTCAGGAATATGCCAGTGCGTCGTCGAGGCTCAGAATGGCGATGTGTTTTTGTCGGCGGAGAAGCTTACTCGCGAGTCGTCTGTCGAGGTGACGGGCTTGGTCAATGTCGAGCCGAGAGCGCCAGGCGGATTCGAGATGAAGGTGAGCGGGATTAATATCATTCAGATTGCAGGCGAATATCCCATCACTCCGAAGTCGCACGGTATTGATTTCTTGATGAATCATAGGCATCTGTGGCTGAGGTCCAAGCGGCCTGCGGTGATTATGAAAATTCGCGATACGATTATCTTCACGCTCAGGAAATATTTCCACGATAACGGATTCATGTTGGTCGATACTCCGATTCTTGTGCCTGGTGCTGGAGAAGATGCGCAGACCTTGTTCAATGTGGAGTACTTTGAGCGGAAGTTGTTTCTTGCCCAGACTGGACAGCTATATCTTGAGAATGCCTGCATGGCGTATGGGAAAGTTTATTGTTTCGGTCCGACCTTCCGGGCTGAGAAGTCAAAGACGCGCAGACATCTGACCGAGTTTTGGATGCTTGAGCCTGAGATAGCGTACGCGAAGCTGGAGGATGTTATGGATCTTGCCGAGGATATGACGGTCAAGGTTGTGGAGGCTGTGCTGGAAAAGCATGAGGAGGATCTTAAGTTTTTGGGTCGCGATGTGGAGAGGCTGCGCAATGTTAAGAAGCCTTTTGTCAGGATGACGTATACTGATGCGGCGAATAATCTGCGGAGTGCCGAGACGAAAGCCTGGCTGGAAAAGGAGCTGGAGCATGATAAGGCGAAACTCCAGGATCTGATAATCAAGTTGACATCGTTAGAGGATCAGCACAAGACGGCAAAGAATGCCTGGCAGGTGGATAAATTGACGTCAGAGATGCATGATATCAAAGAAGAGATAGCGGATTTAGATCGGGACATCCAGAATGGGCCGGAGCATATCAAGTTGGCTCAGGAGTTCGAGTGGGGTGGCGATTTGGGCGGAAGCGATGAGACTATCATATCGCGTCAGTTCGATAAGCCGGTGTTTGTGACTCATTATCCAAAGGAGGCTAAGGCTTTCTACATGAAGAAGGATTATGATGATGACCGGGTCGTCAGAAATATGGATATGCTGGCTCCGGAAGGCTACGGCGAGATAATAGGCGGGAGTCAGCGCGAGGATGACCTTGATGTTTTGGTGGAGCGTATCAAAGAGCAGGGGCTGAAGCCGGAGGATTACGACTGGTATCTTGATCTGAGGCGGTATGGTTCAGTTCCGCACGGTGGGTTTGGCTTGGGCATTGAGCGGTTAATGACCTGGATCTGCGGGCTCAAGCATGTCCGAGAGACCATCGCATTCCCGCGGACAATGGGTAAGATTTATCAGTAAGACGAATCAAACAGTCATTCTGTCCGTTTCCATCTTCTGTAGGAGTCGACCCCCTGATCGACGATTCTCCTCGATCGTCGCAAAGGGTTGCGACTCCTACAGCAGAAAGGAAATAAGGCGCATCTCTTCTCTTTTCTCTACAATTAGTCAGGATACAGCCAGGCGTGATTGGGCCACGAGTTCTGCGCATTTCATGCCGTCTACGGCTGACGATACAATTCCTCCGGCATAACCGGCGCCTTCGCCGCAGGGATAAAGGTTTTTAATCTGTACGTGTTGTAGTGTTTCTTTACTGCGTGGGATCCGAACAGGAGATGAAGTTCGTGATTCTACGCCAACGATTATCGCCTCATTCGTCAGGAATCTCTTTACCTTAGTGCCGAACAGCTTGAGTCCGTTCTGCAGACGCTTGCGGATATGGCCTGGAATCCAGACATGCATTGGTGATTCCGTAATGCCGGGAATATATGACGAGGCGGGCAGATCCTGTGAGGATTTGTTATTTATGAAATCAAGCATTCGCTGTGCCGGTGCAGTTTGATTATTCTTGCCGGTACTGTTGAAAGCGGTCTGTTCGAATGTCTGCTGATAAATCAATCCTGCCAGTGGTCCGTATTCAGCATATGAGGCAAGGTCTTCGATTCGAATTTCTACAACCATGCCGGAATTGGCAAAAGGTGTGCTCCTGTTGGAGGTAGACATCCCGTTTACGACAATTTCATTCGGGCCAGTTGAGGCTGGGACAATAAATCCTCCCGGGCACATGCAGAATGAATATACGCCACGGTTGCTGACCTGTTCGACGAGATTGTACGCGGCCGCAGGCAGGTATTTCATTTGCGCATCATCGTGGTATTGGATGGAGTTTATGAGAGATTGCTGATGCTCTATGCGCACTCCCATGGCGAAAGCCTTAGCTTCCAGCAGGATATTCTTTTTGTTCAGGAGGTGATATATGTCCCTTGCCGAATGACCTGTTGCCAGTATTACCGCTATTCCATGGATAGTTTCGTTGTTACTGGTCAGCACGCCAGTGGCTGTAGAGTCGTTTGTCAGAATATCAGTGACCCTGGTGTTGAAATGCACTTCGCCGCCGCAATTCAAGATGGTTTTGCGAATTTCCATGATAATTGAAGGCAAATGGTCGGATCCTATATGCGGGTGGGCTTCGTACAAAATTTCTGCAGAAGCGCCGTGCAAATGGAAAAGTTCAAGAATGCGTTGATTGTCGCCTCGTTTTTTTGACCTGGTGTAGAGTTTGCCATCAGAAAAAGTTCCAGCGCCACCTTCTCCGAAACAATAATTTGAGTCAGGGTCGACAATGTGATCTTTGTTTATTGCGGCGATATCGCGCTTTCGGGCGCTGACATCCTTGCCGCGTTCAATGATGATTGGTTTCAGATTTAACTCAATCAGGCGAAGTGCCGCGAACAGACCTGCCGGTCCAGCGCCGACTATGATTACTGGGGCTTGGGTGGCTACGTTTCTGGGTGTAAAGCAGGCGATGGGTGTTTCAGCAGGGGTTTGTTCGCCATAAACAACTTGCAGTTTTAGGTTAACTTTAATGTTCCTGCCCCGGGCGTCGAGCGAGCGACGGATGATTCTTGTGGCGGTAATTTCTGCGACGTTGATGCGCAAGTGCTTGGCAGCAATCTTGCGGTAAAGCTCCTGTCCGGCCGCTTCTTCTGGTGAGACAACTATGTCGATTTCTTTTTGCATGGGCTGATGATATGACACAAAGTCGATGCGGGGCAAGGGTAAACGCGGAAAAGGAGTAAACGATGAAGGTTTTTCCGTGTGTGGCGGCGCATGTGTCATGCGCCGTCGTAAAATATCTGGAGATTTTACATAATTAACAAAATTTACAGAATTTGGATTCTCTGCTGGCGCAAAGAACGAACCGTAGGTGCGTTGCTTGCGATGCCACTGTTTAGAGAGAGAAAGGCAGGCGTCGACGAGCAACGCCCCTTCTACGGGAATATACATTGACGACGCTATTATCGTTTGAGACGTTATCTCCCATCCATGAACGAACTGCGCGAGAAACTGAAAAAAACTTCTGAAGATATGGGCGCGAGTGCGTTCGGCATCGCCGATCTTACTACGCTTATGAAGACATATCCAGATCTCTTGAAAAACTTCAAAGGATTCTATTCGCGTGCGGTCGTTGTGGGTGTGCGATTACAGGATGCCGTTTTGGATGAGATTGTTGATAAGCCAACGGTATTGTATCTGCATAACTATAGGCAGGCTAATGCTGAGCTGGATCGAATTGGCCTGAGACTGGCGGCTATGATTCAGGATGCAGGGCATAGATCCGCTGCGGTTCCTGCCTCCCAGATATTGGCAAAGGAGCCCATGCGCGGGCACATATCGCATCGTATCCTCGGCTGGGCTGCGGGAATCGGCTTCATAGGCAGGAGTACTTTGCTGGTTCATCCCAAATATGGCACGAGGATGAGGTATGCTTCAGTCTTGACCGATGCCGAGCTTGAGCCGGACAGTCCGCATACCGGTGATTGTGGAGAATGTGTGGAATGTATGACTCATTGTCCTGCGTCTGCAATCAAGCAGAGCAGCAGGGAATATGACCTGTCGGCATGTTTGAGCAAGCTGACAGAGTTCACGAAGATTCCTTTTGTCGGTCAGTATATTTGCGGCGTCTGCGTGAAGCATTGTAAGGGGAAGACCAGCTGATAATGACTTTGTTGCACAGGAATCGGACCGGAGTTTTGACAGAATGAACAGAATGTACACAATTATGGAAAGAATAGCAGTCGTTAATCTTTGCTTTCATTATGATCATTTTGTTAATTCTGTCGAAATATCCCTTCTTTTGAGAGTAGTGAGGGAATAATGGCCATTGCTGAACAAGCTGATCCTGTAAAACTGTTTTGCGGTATGATAACAGGTGAAATCTCTCTTGTTGGAGAGATTTCACGGATTCTTGAAAAGAAGTATGGGAAGATAGACAAAATCAGCGAAATCATACCGTTCGATTCAACATCGTATTACAATGCTGAAATGGGGCAGGGGCTGATGAGGCGGTTTGTTTCTTTTTCAGCGCTCATCGATCCTGGCGATTTGGCGGATGTTAAGCTGTTTACCAACGAATTGGAGCTGAAATATTCGGTCAAGCGGGACGGTAAATCTACCCGGCGCATAAATCTTGATCCTGGGTATGTGGCTCCGCACGGCATAGTGCTGGCAACAGCCAAGAACTTCGCACATCGCATCTATCTGCGTGACGGTATATATGCTGAGATGACACTTAATTTTGCCAGCGGTGGCGGCTTTAAATATTTCGACTGGACCTATCCTGATTTCAAGACGCCAGCTTATCAGCGGTATTTTTTCGAGTTGAGGCAGGCGTTGATGTCCTGAGGGTTATGACTGAATGGGCGAAATGCAAATAGTTATTAGCGCGCATGTTACTGATGGAAGTTGCACGCCGTACCTCGGCGCGCGCTGTAAATGCCGTCATGACTGCTACCTATTGGAATGTTGGCAGACGGATCGTGGAATTCGAACAGGGCGGCAAGGAGCGGGCTGAGTATGGGGAACAGTTGTTGAGTAAACTGTCTGAAGACTTGACGGGTAAGTTTGGACGGGGATTTGGTGTAGACAATCTGGAGCGGTTCCGGGCCTTTTACCTTGCGTGGTCGATAATCGACCGAATTTCCGCGACAGTGTCGCGGAAATCTTCCGAGAATGAATCCAAGACTTGCAATGAGAATCTCTCGACAGTGTCGAGAGATTCTCTAAACCATTTGTCAATAGATAGTTCCGAGATATCGCAGACACTGTCGGCGAATTCTGATCTCCGCGTTATTGCCAGCCGTTTCCCGTTGCCTTGGTCGGCATATGTACGGCTCCTGTCGGTCAAAGACGAGAATGCCAGGACGTTTTACGAGTTGGCATTACCGGATGAAAAGATCCTGGCCGTCGAGATCAAACAGACTCGTAAACTATTGGAGACGCGTAAGCGCGATTGAGTTAAATGCCGACTGATGTTGAATTATGCAAGTCAAGGCCTGAAGTGGGTGGCGTGATCATTCCTTCAGTCCCATCTTCTTCAGGATCATTTCTGCGGGGCAGAAGTGTGTGAAGGCTGACTGGATCAGGTTCACGCCGACGAAGGCTGTAAAGAAAAACCAGTAATGATGCACCCAGTGGCCAAGGGCCAGGCTGATCAGCACGAAAGTTCCTGCCATTACTCTGACGCCATCACTTACTTTCATTTCTATCTCCTTTTCCGTATATCATGTAATAGACTACAGGGATCACCAATAAGGTGAAGAAAGTTGATATTAGCAGTCCGAATATCAGTGACCAGGCCAAGCCGCTGAATATCGGGTCGAGTGTGATAGGCCAGCTTCCCAGCATCGCGGCACCTGCTGTCAGGAATATCGGCCTGAATCTGACAGCGCCAGATTCCAAGATGGCCTCTTTGATGGACATCCCGCTCTTAATGCTGTGGTTGATGAAGTCGACAAGAATGATTCCGTTTCTTACAACAATGCCTGCCAGTGCAATGGTGCCAATCATTGCCGTGGCGGTAAAGAATACCGGATTATCGAATCCGCCGACCTGCCGGTTGACTAGCAGGTTTAGGATCCAGAATCCGGGCATGATTCCGATGAGAGTTAGCGGGATGGACATCATTATGACAACAGGCAGAACGAATGAGCCTGTCTGGTAAGTCAGGAGTATGTATATGCCAATCAGAGCAGCGGCGAATGCAATTCCAAGATCCCTGAATACGTCGATGGTTATTTTCCACTCGCCCTCGCCAGACCAGTCGGCCGTGATTCCATTAGGGAGCGGATTCTTCTTGAAATGGGATTGCAGGGCAAGGACGGGATATGCCGGGCCAACGCCTGCCGATTCGGCTGTCACGAAAACAACCCGCTCAAGATTCTTATGATATATGCTTTTTTCCGTTTCGGTGCTCTCGAACTTGCCCAGTTCGCCCAGCTGTACCATGTTTCCCATTCTTCCTTTCATGGATATTGTGCTTAGCAATGCAGTATCAGACCTCTTCTCGCGCGGTAATTGTAAAATAATAGGGAGCTCGTTCTGGTCGGACTGGACGTGTAATATTCCAGCCTGCATTCCGCCCAGTGCCATGCTGAGAGTCTGTACGATGTCTTCTGTCGAGATGCCGTTAAGACCGGCCTTTTCGCGATCAACGCGGAAGAAGAATTTCTCCCTTGCTTCTTCGACTGTGTCATCGATGTCAACGACGCCTTTTGTTTCGGCCATCTGTGATTTTACGATGGCCGCTCCTTTGATGAGGTCCTCGTAACTGCTATGTGCTTGTCCGTACACCTCGGCAACTATTGAAGAAAGGACGGGCGGGCCTGGTGGCGTTTCTACTATCTTGATCACGGACCCGGTCCTCTTAGCCATTGCGCTGATGTCGTTTCTCATGCGCAGTGTGATGGCGTGACAGTCCAACGCGCGCTTTTTCCGGTCGAGCAGGTTGACTCTTATATCGGCCACGTTGTTGCCCTGTCGGAGGTAATAGTGGCGCACCATGCCATTGAAGTCGATTGGTGAGGACGATCCTATTGTGGATGTATAGTCGACTACTTCCGGTTGTGCGCCGATGTATTTTTCCAATTCATGCACAACCTGGGCGGTCTGTTCAAGCGTAGCCGATTCCGGCATGTCCACCACGAACTGGAACTCGTTCTTGTTGTCGAAGGGCAGGGTCTTCAGCGGCACAATCCCAAGTGCCATCAGTACGGAACCTACTGTCAGCAGGGCAATGACCATCATAAGTCTTTTTGCCTTCCTAGGGCTGTCGATGAATGGCTCGACGATTCGGCGATAGGCCTTGTAAGTCTTTGTTTCTCTCGTCGGAACGGAATCGGCCTGATGCGCGCCCTCTTTATCATGCAGGATCAGGTTTGCCAGCCAAGGGGTGATGGTCAGGGATACAATAAGAGAGACAAGCATCGAAAGCGGAACGTTGACTGCCATGGGTTTCATGTATGGTCCCATCATGCCGGTTATAAAGAACATTGGGATGAAGGCGATAATTACGGCAAGCGTAGCAACCACAAGCGGTGGCAGAACCTCGTTCATTGCACCCAGGATGGCATCAAGTCGTGACTTCTTTCGCATGGACAGATGCCGGTGGATGTTTTCCACCCCGACGATAGGGTCATCTACCAGAAGACCAAGTGCCAGTATAAGCGCAAAAAGCGTGACCCTGTTGATGGTGTAGCCTAGAAGCATATTTACAAGCAGGGTCAGGGAGTATGTTATCGGTACTGCCATGACTACAATGAAGCCTGTGCGCCAGTTCATTGTCAGGGTTATAAGTCCGATGACGGTTATGATCGCCAGCACCAACCCCTCTATTAATCCGTTTACTTTTTCATCGGCGGTCTCGCCGTAATTACGGGTAATGCGATGTTTGACGTCGGTGGGGATGATTGTGCCTGCGTGCTTCTCAAGTGCCTCCTCGACCTGATGTGAAACGGTCACGGCATTCGAGCCTTTCTTCTTTGCGATGGCCAGTGTCACGGCAGGCATTGTCTTTCCGCAAAGTTCTCTGGCCTGCTCAGCCATTCCGAAGCTGATCCTGCTATAGCTTGATATGTCTTCCGGTCCGTCAGTTATTGTTGCGACGTCTTTTAGGTATACCGGCCGATTTTGTGAGACTGCGATAACGAGGTTTTTGAGCTCATCCACATTGGATAGGAATGGACCTGCTTCCACCGTGACGCTTTTGTTGGCTTTGTCGAATGAGCCACTCTCCATCTGAGCATTGGAAATCTTCAGTGCGCCGGCAATCTCCATCGGTGAGATGTGGTATGCGTTCAGGCGCTCGGTATCCAGTTGGAGATTGATAATGCGTTTCTGGCCTCCATGGATGCTTATTCTGGCCGTGTTCTTGATGTTCTGGAGCTTACCAGACAGTTCCTCTGCTACTCTGTAGAGTTCGTGCTCGCTATATCGCTCGCTGTAAAGCGCGATGTTGATTATCGGGACATCATCTATCTCTATGGGCTTGATGACCCAGCCCGCTATTCCTGGGGTGGTCTTGTCAACGTTCTGGAATACTTTGTTGTAAAGCTTGATCAAGCTTTTTTCGCGGTCTTCACCTACGTAAAATCGTACTGTTACTATCGCCATGCCCGGCCGGGACATGGAGTACACATATTCTACGCCATCGATCTGAAAAAGCATTTTTTCCAGACGTGATGCCACCTGTTTCTCTACTTCCTCGACGCTCAGGCCAGGTGCGGATATTAGGACATCTGCGACCGGAACCACTATCTGCGGTTCCTCTTCGCGTGGGGTTATCAGCAGTGCGGCCAGTCCGGATACAAGGCTTATGATTACCAGCAGGATCGCAAAATTGCCGGTCAGAAATACTTTTATCAATCTGGAGAAGAAATTATCCTCATCGTTCATTTCTGTTCCTCCCGGTGTGTGGGATTAAGCAGAATGCGTTCGCCATCGCTGAGCCCTGAAAGGATCTCAGTCATATCGCCGCGCACGGAGCCGGTCTTCACCAGTCTGTTCTCGATAGCTGCGTTCAATACCTGTACGAATTCAATCTGGCCGGTCTTGTATACACATGATGACGGGACGAGTATAGTCGACCTTGGGCTGTCCTCAATGGTCAGTCGTCCGAATGTGCCTGGAAGCAGGGGCTGTTCTGTCTTATCCAGCGTGACCTTGACGGTTTGTGTCCTGCTTACAGAGTCGACTTCGCTGACGATCTGGGCAATCTTGCCTTTAATCTTAACGGAAGGCCTGTCGATGGATACTGCCACATCCTGTCCAAGTTTTATCTTGCCAATAAGTCTCACCGGCACAGGAGTATCCAGCCTCATCTTGGACGGATCGTATACACCGGCGACGGCCTGTCCCTGTCCGGCGAGATCGCCAGGCTCGACAAGTCTGTCGGTGATTATCCCGTCGATGGGTGAGATGATCTTTGTGAAGGAGAGCATTACCCTAACGCGCTCTAATTGTGCTTTGGCTGTCCTGTAAGCAGAGTCAGCAGCAGTCAAAGCCTGTTTCGTGGTTGCTTCCTTATCCATCAGCTGCTTTGTGCGGTTATATTCTGTTTCAGCCTGATTAAACTGCGCTTGAGCGCCTGAAAGCTGTTCGCTGACTTCCCGGTCGTCCAGCTCTACCAGAACCTGATCTTTTTTGACGATACTGCCCGCTGTTACCAGCACATTTTTAACTTCGGCGTTGAGTTTTGAGGCCAGTCTGATCCGGTCCTCGGATGTAACCGTTCCCGCGATTTCTATCGGGGACGGCAGCATTTCTGTTTTAACAATATGGGTTTGGTCAGCGGGTATGTTTGCTTTTACTGGCTCATGCCGGCTGGCGATCTTGTCGCCTGTCTTATGAGTGCAGGAGCCTGCTGACCACATGAATATTATGACCAATACTGCCACGCTGGCCGCGAGCTTCCAGGATTTCTTCATGAGTTCATTTAGCTTCATATTGTTGCTCCTTTATCTGTGCTGTTATCCGCAATAATAAGAGAAGATATTTTGACAGAATTAACAAAATCAACAAAATATTATTTCCCCATTCTGAACATTCTGTTAATTCTGTCTAAATCTCCTCCTTCTATTTAACCAATTCGCCGTAAGCCCGTTTCAGATTGCTTGCGGCGATGACATAATCGTACATCGCTGAAATATTGCTCGTCTGCATAGCGGTGTGTCCTACCTGCGCGCTCATAAGTTCTGTTATATCAGCTGATCCGCTTTTGTATCTTTCCTGTGTTATCCTGAGCGATTCCTCAGCGCTTTGGAGGCTCTTACCGGTAATCTGTATCCTCTCCCACGCTTCCTGAAGGCCTATATGTGACTGCATGATGTCCAGTTTGAGTTCGCTGCGCGCTTTTGCTTCATCGGCTGTGGCGGCGTCAAGTTCGGCCTGTGCCTGTTTGACTTGCGGAGAGCGCATGAAGCCGTCGAAAAGTTTTACTTCAGCATTCAGTCCAACCATATAGCTTTTTTCGAAGTCCTTTGCCGTTTCGCTGTCGAAGTCTTGTGATCCGAATGCATTGACTGAAGGGTAATATTCGCTTTTTGCCTTTTTCAAGGCTTTGAGCTTGATTTCTTTAACGGTCGTCATTGCCTTCATTTCCGGCCTGGCTTCAATTCTGGCTTTTTCTGGTGTATCTTCCGGAGCCTTGAATTCGGGCATCTTTTCAGCAGGCATACGTGTTTGCGATACGATTTCCTTGCCGATAGCAGTGTTGAGGGCGGCGATTGCAAGTTTGCTCATATTTCCGGCTTTGATGACTTGTTCGCTTGCCTGGGCGAGCTGTACTTCGAGGTTGAGAACATCAGTTTTAACAGACGAGCCGGCGTTCAGGCGTTCATTTGCGACCCTCAGGCTTTCTTTGATGCTTTCAGCGGTCTTCTGCTGAACTTTCAGTAATTCGCTGATTTGCAGAATTCTGTAATAGCCGCGAGTCACCTCAAAGACCAGCTGGTTATGCGCAATATCTTTTGAAAGCGAGGCTGCCTCCGCGGACAGGTCTGCGATCTTTGCCATTTGCCCACGCCCAGGATCAAAAAGCCTATACTGCAGTGTGACCGAAGCGCGAAGGTTTTGTGTGTCTCCCGGCTGGTTCGGATTAAAGGCCGGATTGGCCATGTCCAGCGTCCGCTGGTTAAGCGACATCATGAACGCCTGCGGAGGATTATCGGTCTGGGCAAAACCCGCTCCCAGTGAAATGAAGGGATAGTATGCGGCCTCTGCCGCTTCCGCTGCCTGAAGTGCTGCCGTAAGGCGACTCTGGGCGGCTCCCAGACTGGGACTGGAGTCCAGTGCTGTTCTTATGCACTCGTCTAGCGTTATTTCCTGCGCCATGAGGGCAGGGGATGTTGCGAGTATCACAGATAATATGAGCGCTGATTTATTCATTTTTATTCTTTCTGTTGGCTACCGGGGGCACCGGTAATCTACATTAAAACTTAATTTAACTTCCGTAAATGTAGTGCCGGTGTCCACACCGGTCTCTTCTTTATCAACACCCGGTGAGACACCTGGACTACATTTAAGACTAAATTTACCTGGCTAAACATTATTTGCTGCCTTTGCAGCATATGCACTGGAGCATTGCGATAAACCTATCGTCTCCGATCGAATACCAGATCTCCTTGCCTCGTCGTTCGGAGAGGATAAGGCCGTTCATTCTCATCAGATTAAGGCTTTGCGAGGCAGTCGACTGCTTGAGTCCTGTTTCCAGCATTATCTGGTAAACGGGCAGTGCCCCCTTGTTCACCAGGCACCGCATGATCATGAGTCTCTGCGGATTTGCAAGAATCCTGAGTTGGGCGGATATCTTCGCAATCGTGTCTGAAGAGATCTCCAAGTTTGTGGCGCATTTCTTTTTTAGTGTTTTCACGGGGTAAACATATCATAACATAGTGATATGTCAATATGTAAATAGAAGTGCAGCTATTTCCGTTCCGGCGCGGTTAATTTCTTTCCGATGAACAACCAGATGTTGCCGCCATGGGCGTCTTTAGAGCTGTACGAGTTGCCGACTAGAAGGTCGATGATGCCGTCATTGTTCCAGTCGGCAAGTTCTATCCGTGATCTGTATGCCTGCTTGAAGCCGTCTCCGTCCAGGGCGAGCGGCTTGCCTTGGGCCAACTGTGGTTTTTCCGGAGTGCCGATGTTTTTGTAAAATATGACGTCTGGCCCTTCTGTGCCGCACACAAGATCTTTTCTGGCGTCGCTATCGAAGTCAATGATATACGGGGAAGGGCGACTCACGTGCCCTGGAAGCTTGATTGGAACAGGTTTGTCGAATGCGGGTTTGTCCAGTGTGCCTATGTTCTTGTAAAAGAGAAGATCGTCTTCGGCAGGACCGTCCTGTCCGATAAGAAGATCCTTTAATCCATCATTGTCCCAGTCGCCAAAATGAAGTTTTGAGTATATGCCGATTATTCCGGCCGAGTTTCTCCTGTATTTGTTTTTCATCCCTGTGATGGGTTTGCCGGCTGACTCCACCTGTGTGCCTTCAGCAAGCTCCGGTGCGTTGTCGGTCCCTTTATTTAGGAACACCCAGACTTTCCCTCTAGTGTCACCTGATATCAGGTCTTTTCTGCCGTCATTGTTCCAGTCTACAGCGCAGGGGACAAGATGCCCGATGGAGACATCAATCGGTTGGCCGCCAGCCAACAGTTTTGCGCCTTTCCCGAAGATTAGCTCGCCTGCCTGACTCAGTGTAGCTGCCATTATTAAAGTGCTTATTGCTATTATAACTTTCACGTCTTGCTTCCTTCATTGTCTTCAATAATCTTTTTTATCACCTTCATTATACTATCTACCGTTATTGATGTCATGCATGTAATCGTGTTACACGGTTTGTTGTATCCGAAGATGGCACAGGGTGAGCAGGGGAGCGGATTATGTACGATGACGTGGCGTGTGTCACGAAAAGCCCATTTGTCGGGATTGGTAGAGCTGAACAAAGTCACCGACGGCACATCCAGCGCGGTGGCCAGATGCGCCAAGCCTGAATCAACCCCGATGAAGAGTTGTGACTTTGCCATAACAGCTGCCGAGTCTTTCAGCGATAGCCTGCCTGCGAAGGAAGTGACCTTGCCTGAGGATATTCTTGCCGTGTCCACGATGCTGTTACACAAGGCGGCCTCATCATCTCCTCCGAGCAGAACGACTGACAGTCCATGGTCACGGTTGAGTCTGGTGATCAGTTCAATATACTTTTCATTCTGCCATGCTTTGTATGACGTACTGCCGCAGGGATTGATTGCTGCAAAATTGCCCAGATAATGAAGCTCTTTCGCGATATCGTTGCTTAATTCGAGGCTGGCGGCATTGAGCATGCCTTTGTGGCTGGAAGTGACATTGATGCCGAGTGGGGCTAGAAGTTTTGCGAATTGAACCGGTTCTGCCCCGTCGAGGTCATAATTGACAAGATGAGTGTAGAGTGGATTGCGGCGTGGATTGATGTTGAACCCTATCCGTATACCTGCACGGCTCAGGAAGGTAAATACAGCTGAGAAGTTGTGAAACTGTTCGGAATCCACCGCTATGTCGTATTTTTCAATGGAAAGTTTGTAAAGGAAAGTAGCTGGGTTGCCGTCATATGGTAGAAATGAACAATTAATTCCTGCCAACTTCAGTACTTCGAAGTTCCTTCTTTCGCACACGACATCAATGCGAGCTGTGGGATATTGATTAGATAGCGCCTTGATGCATGGTAGCAGGAGCACCATATCGCCAATGCCGCCGGGTCGAACAACCAGTATTTTCTTGGGTTGGCGGAGGGTGATCAATGCTCCAGAAGGATTGTTCCGTGACTTAGGGTTTAATGCTGACATTACGGCACAAAGAGTTGGGCCGAACAAGTGATCTGCAAGTTTCAATATACTGCGCTTCATTGACGATATTCTTATTCTTCTTCGGTTCTTCCCGCAAGTCTCAATTTCAAATGCAAATTTGTCTTTGCAAAGGGAGGGCATCGCCTCGATGCCCGTTAATATAAATGTAAGTAAAGCCTGACAGACAGGTTTTAAAAACTCTGATACCTATCTTGTTAATTTTGCACCAAGTTCAGTGCAATATTAACATTGATCAAGCCAGAAGGGAGGGATTATGGATGAGTTAGCATG
>CAMCYG010000025.1 GCA_945883775.1 Victivallis vadensis | reverse complement strand
TATGTTGAGAAGTTCGAGGCGCAGTGGGCTGGCACCTGCGGCCGCAAATATGGGGTGGCGGTCTGCAATGGGACTGCCGCTCTCGAAACCGCAGTCTTTGCGATGGATCTGCCTAAAGGATCTGAGATTATAATCCCGGCATTCACTATAATGTCCTGTCTTGCCGCCGCGCTTAGAAATGGACTGAAACCGGTGCTGGTGGATGCTGACCCTGTGACGTGGTGCATGGATCCCTGTCAGGTCGGTAATAGTATTACCAGACGGACGTCAGCCGTGATGCCTGTCCACATATACGGTCATCCAGTAAATATGCAGAGGGTTATGCGCATTGCCGGAAAAGCCGGGGTGAAAGTTGTTGAGGATGCAGCAGAGGCGCATGGCGCGCTGTGTAACGGCCGAATGTGTGGTAGTTTCGGCGATGCCAGCGCTTTCAGTTTCTATGCCAATAAGTTGGTGGCTTGCGGTGAGGGGGGGATGGTTCTCACCGACAGTCTGAAGCTGGCTGAAAGGTGCCGTAAGTACCGGAATCTGTATTTCGGCGGAGTTTCCCGGTTCGTGCATGATGAGCTGGGCTGTAATTACAGGTTGTCTAATCTCCTTGCTGCCATCGGCTTTGCGCAGGCAAAAGTTTGGAAGAATAATCTCCGGAGAAAGCAGAAGATAGCAGGGCTGTACAATGAGCTGCTTCGGGATATTCCTGACATTCAGCTTCCAGCTGTGCCGGGATATGGCACGAACAGTTACTGGGTCTATGGCGTTGTCATCGGCAGGTCGCGTCGGTTGAATGCGGAGGATGTAATACGAAGGCTGAAGAAGCAGGGGATAGAGTCGCGCCCCTTCTTCAGGGGAATGCATCAACAGCCGGTTTACCGGAAACTAGGGCTCAAGAGCGGAAAGTATCCTGTAACAGAATATCTTTCGGTGCATGGTCTTTATCTTCCCTCCGGCGCCGGCAATACGGACGAGGAGATCCTGAGATCTGCCGAGGCATTCAAGAAGTGTCTGTGTTGAATTTGCAAAATAACGTGATAATCTTGTAGTAGGAAATTAGCAATGAGCGGCGGAAAAAAAGTACTTATATTCATAGTGGCGTATAACGCCGAGAAGACGATTTCGAGTGTCCTGCAGAGGATTCCGGTTGACCGGCTGCCGGCGGGGACGGACGTACTGATCATCGATGACCAGTCAAACGATCGGACATTTCACAAAGCAATTGGCGCGGAACCTTTATTGAAGGGGTTGAACCTGACGGTTCTGTATAATCCAGTCAACCAGGGTTATGGCGGTAATCAGAAGCTCGGTTACCAGTACGCCATTCAGAAGGGCTATGACGTAGTGGCTCTCCTGCACGGGGATGGACAGTATGCGCCGGAGATGTTGCCTGATTTGATTGCTCCTGTATTAAAGGGAGAAGCTGATGCTTGTTTCGGATCGCGGATGATGGAGAAGGGCGCGGCATTGCGAAAGGGTATGCCGCTTTACAAGTATATCGGCAATAAGATACTGACCTTTGTCCAGAACCGTATGCTGAAAATGGGGTTATCAGAGTTTCATTCGGGTTACAGGGTGTACTCGGTCAAGGCCTTGGATAGTCTGCCATTCAAGTATAATACCAATGATTTTCATTTCGATACGGAGATCATCATTCAATACAAGATGCGCGGTCTGAGTATTAAGGAGATGCCAATTCCAACTTACTACGGAGATGAAATCTGTTATGTGAACGGGATGAAGTATGCATTGGATGTTGTGAAGACGACGCTCAGCAGCAAAATACACGGAATGGGGTTGATATACCTGAGGAAATACGATGTTGGAGCGCACGATGATCTGTATGACATCAAGACGGGATACAGGTCGTCACATACTATGGCTGTCCAGAAGGTCAAGGAAGGGTCACGGGTTTTGGACGTCGGTTGCGGCAAGGGCAAGGTGGCTGATCTCCTCGCTGAGAAAAAATGCATTGTAACCGGGATCGACGTCGGTGATGTCGGAACGAATCGAATGGCCCGATATATTAAACATGACCTTGACGATGGCACGCTTCCGGCCGGTCTTGAGAAATATGATTATATACTCATGCTGGACTGTCTTGAGCATTTTTCGAGGCCGGAACGACTGCTTGCAGAATTGCGTGAGCGCTGTTATGCCGCTGACACGCGAGTTATTGTTACGGCGCCCAACATAGGTTTCCTTGTGAGCCGCGTAGGGCTTTTAATGGGACAGTTCAATTACGGTTTGAGGGGTATCCTGGATCTGGGGCATAAGCGTCTTTACACTTTCAGATCATTGCGGGTCATGCTGGAACAGGAGGGATATATTGTAGATCTGGTAACTGGTGTACCGGCCCCATTTCCCAAGGCGCTTGGCAAAGGACTGATTAGCGGCTTTCTTTTAGGATTGAATCAGGCGCTGATATACCTGTGGAAACGGATGTTTTCCTACCAGATATATATCGAAGCACACATGGTTCCACCTCTTAATAAGCTGCTGGGTAAAGCAGTTGATAAGACAATCGCGCTTTCCAAGGAATCTGGAATGTAAATGGCATGAAAGAAATCATTATCAGTCTGATTCTGCGAATCCTTATCGCCTCGCCATTATTCTACATCGGGATCAGCGGGTGGGCTGGATTCGCGAGTCCATTCCTTGTTTTGGCCGGTGGGATAATTCTTGCAAGACCTTTTGCAAGCCTGTTGGCTGAGCCGTTCGGAAAACTCTTCTGGTCCGGTGAACGTTTCGATCGACCTCAGCCGATGTACGGTATCCCGCAATCAAAAAGAGCCAAAGGTTTGTATGAAGAATCTATGGCTGGCTTTGCCAAGATCGCAAAAGATTATCCCAACGAGGTTCAGCCATATATCGAAATGATAGATATAGCTATAATTAATCTGAAGAATCCCGAAAGAGCTAACAGGATATTTCAGGATGGGATCTCTGCACTGTCGAAGGACGAAGACAAAGAAGCTCTTGCTAAAGTGTATAGTGCCATCCGTACCCGGCTGAACTCAAAGCCCAGTAATTGATACCTGTAGTCTGTTCCTAATGCTTGAAACTGCGCTGTCCGGTGAAGACCATGGCGGACTTAAATTCGTTGCAGGCCTGTATGCTCTCAAAGTCGCGATCGGAGCCGCCTGGCTGAACAACGCTCTTGACGCCCTCGCGAAGCCCAACTTCTATTCCATCGCGGAACGGGAAGAAGCCGTCCGAAACCATTGTACAACCTGGCAGGCCGCCATGTTTGGAGGCCACTTCTTCTTCGATTTCCTTCTTTGCCTTGGCATCGGTGATATTGTTGAAAGGTATCTTGAACTTCTCCCATGCGATGCGGTCAGATAATTTTCTGTATGCTTTGTCGCGCGCAATCTCGGCGACTCCGACTCTGTCCTGCTCGCCTGTGCCGATACCTACGGTCACTCCGTCTTTGACGTAGATTACGGAGTTGCTGGTTACGCCTGCTTCGACTAGCCAGCCAAAAACCATGTCATCATATTCCTTGTCGGTAGGCTGGCGGTTCATCTTGTATTCAGCGCCTTTGTATGTCGCTTGTGCCGGGAGAAGGTCTTCTCGCTTTCTGGCAAGCGGAACATACGACCACTGTACAATGAGGCCGCCATCCATCATCGACTTAAGGTCAATGGTCTGTTTTGCCACATATTCAGAAAGTTTTGCGATATTCTTGATCCGCATGACGCGCAGGTTCTTTTTCTTTGCGAAGATGTCCATCACGCCAGGAGCGAACTCAGGAGCGGCGACCACTTCTGCATAGTTCTCAGAGATGAGCTTTGCGGTCTCGATATCGCATTCCCTGTTTAGTGCTATGGCTCCACCAAATGCGGCCAGTCTGTCGGCCATGTTGGCCTTATGATATGCCTCGGCAAGTGTATCAGCTTTGGCTGCTCCGCAGGGATTGTTGTGCTTGATAATAATGGCGCAAGGTTTGTCGAGTATGTAACGCAGTATGTTAAGCGCATTATCGACGTCGGTCAGGTTGAGTTTGCCTGGGTGCTTGCCTGATTGCAGGAGCTCCGGATCTGATGATAGCCATCTGCCTGGCTTGATAGATTCCACGGCGCCAAGCACCAGATTGCCGTTGACCAGCTTGTACATCGCGGCTTCCTGCCCGGGGTTTTCACCATAGCGCAGACCTTTTTGAATGCCATCAATAAGCCAGCTGACCTTCTCGTAATAGAGTGTCTGCCGGCCGCTGTCATCTGAAAACGACAATTCCATTTGAGCGGGGAAGTGATCATCCATGATAGTCTTGTAAGCAGATTTAAGATCCATTGTCTTGTTTCCTTGTTAAAGGTTTATAAAAGAAGGATGCATATTAGCGATGCTGAGTGACAAAATACACAAAAAAAACATTGCCTGCTCATTTATGGTGCGACGTCTTGTTTTTATTCTGGAATGCTTAAAGTGTCTGAACTATAATGCTCACATGATAAGCAGATATATATTCGTCGTTATTCTTACGGCGGTTGCCGTATTGATGCAAGGTTGTCGCTGAGGGGGCTAATCAGCAGCCATCCGCGTGCCGGATGGGATTTAATCTGGTTAGCATCAGCCTGTCTTTTTCCAAATCGATATATTCTCGTTATATTTAAAAAATGTTCCCACGAATGAGGGGAATGGGAATGAGTATTCTTCGATAACTACCAGCCTTTGTCTGGCGGCGAGGGCGCGAAGAGCGGAAAGATCGAGGTAATTTACATGCGTCGGGTCGGAAGCATATCCGGCCTCCTGCGGGCAGATGGTAATGACCCTTCCTGAGGCCTTTAGTGTCGGCAGGTATAAGGCGATTAGAAGTTCCGCCTGATTTGCGGTCATATGTTCGAATATATGTGAAAAAAGGATTGTGTCGAACGATGCCGATTTGTTCCATTCTGACGACTCAAAATTCTCAGCAGTGAATGCGCGCAGGCCGCGTGATCGGGCGATCTCAACAGCTCGCGCATTATGATCAATTCCTACCCCGTTGCCGCCTATATGAAGCAGATTTCTGCCAAGCCCGCACCCGATGTCCAGTGTGTATCCTGGTTTCAGGCGGTGCAGGTGGTGTTTGTAAACAAGCTGTGGGTCCAATAGACGCTTCCACCAGACCTGCTCCAAATTAAGCAGGCGATCAGCATATTCTCCGTTTGATGTGTCGCTATTCATGTCAAAACAGTAGCATAGCGGTGAAATACTTCAGGTTAAACTAAAAAGTGATTTGCATGTGCTTCATTTGATGACTTGATTTAAGAGGGGATAGATAATAACCTATCGAATCTATATGTGTGCCAAGAGAGAAATAGTACTAAAATGCCTGATTGTTGCGCTCCTGTTGGCAGTTTCGGGCTGCAGCAAGCAGAGGGGGGCTCTCCATTTTGCCGCTGGCCTGGACGCTTTGAAGACTTCTAATTACGAAAAGGCCATTGACGAGCTGGGCAAGGCAGGTAGATTGATGCCCAAAGATGCAGCTGTTTTCTGTAATCTTGGGATAGCTTACTGGCAGAAGGGAATGCTGGGCGAGTCTATCGGCGCTTTTAAACAGGCGCATGATATCGACAGTCTCGATCCTGTATCGCTGGAATACATGGGCCTGATCTTCCTGGAAATGGGAAATATCGTTGAGGCCCGTAAGGCACTGGCCGATGCCTTGAAGATCTTTCCTGATAGCCCGCGTATTTTGAATGCTCTGGCCGCAGTCGAGTACAAGGCGGGCAATATTAATCAGGCGTATGCCGGTTTCTCCAAGGCAACAGATAACGACCCAAAATTTGCACCTGCGTACTACAATCTCGGCCGGCTCTACCTCGATAAAATAAAGAATACTGAGCTTGCCAACAGGAACTTCAATAGATTCATCCAGTATGCCGGAAACGATCCTCTTGCCGCAAGAGCGAGGCTCCGGATGTCAGGTCCTAGTGTGACGAATGCCGTTCAGAACCCGGCTTCGGTTTCCACTAATGTCGCTGTATTGGATGTTGATGTTTTAATAAAGAAAGCCATGAGTTGCGTCCTCGATGAGGATTATGACGATGCGCTTGTGCTGTTGAAGGAGTGCGAATCCAGGAATAAGGATAAGCCCGACATATATTGGGGCCAGGCTGTAATATATGACAGACATGTCCCTTCACGAGAAAAGGCAATAGAGCGTTACAGGCAGTTCATTATGAGATTTCCTCAGGATCAACGCTGTAAGGTGGCTTTGGACCGGCTGAAGGTGCTTGATATCGGTCCGATAGTCTCGCAGGAAGTCCAGAATTCAGCTCAGCGCTGGTTTGACCAGGGCATCAGTGCGCACGGAAAGGCCGACGTTTCACGGGCGATAGCGTGTTATAAGGAGGCTGTACGGCTGAATCCTTCACTGGCAGGTGCGTGGTTTAATCTGGGACTTGTGTATTATGAGGCCGACAGCCATTCTGCGGATGCGAGAAAGGCGTTTGAGAAAGTTATTAGCATACAGCCTGACATGGCCAAGGCTTCTTATATGCTGGCCATGATGGTAAAGGCTGATCAGGGGAACAAGGCCGCCTTGGAAATCCTGAAAGAAACAATTAAGAAGAATCCAAACTACGGGAAAGCCTATTATATGATGGGTGTTGTTTATAGAGAAGACGGTCGGCCTGATCTGGCGCGCGAGTGCTTTAATAAGTTCATTACGCTGGCGCCTAAAGATCCGCAAGCTGAAACGGTCCGGAGCTGGCTGGGTACCAATAAAGGCACTGTGCGGCTTCCCAGGTGATTAATAATTACGAACTTTGCATTGCCGATTACCGCTGATATGTGTGGAGACTATTAAGATGCAGATACCTAATGCTGTAGATATCGCTGTGATCATATGCCTGATGATCGGGGCTGTACAGGGCTTCATCCGTGGATTGTCAGGCGAGCTAGCCCAGCTGCTGAGCGCTGTGGCTGGATTCGGGTCGGGTGTATGGGTTTTTGGACCCATAAGCCAGTGGATGCAGAAAAACGGCCGGTTAGGAGAGGATGCGTCCAGGGCGGTCTCTTTTGTTGCATCAATGATTGCGGCCATTATCCTGATGATTGTGCTTCGGCTGGTATTCAAGAAGCTTATCAGCGGCATCATTCAGGAGAAATTTGACAAGGCGACAGGGTCGATCGCCGGTATGTTACGTGCTGGAATATTCGTGCTTATGTTCCTGATACTGATGAACCTCTGGCCGCATGACTATATTAACAGGCTTTTCGGCAAGGAATCTATATTCGGGACTCTGGCGGTCAAGGCAATGCCAGGTATATTAAAAAAAACCGAGGAGCTCGGAAACGCCGCGGCTGAGAAGCAGAAGAAGGAATCTGACAAAGATGAGCCTTCGGTTGACAAGTCCAAAGACGAGAATTTGTGATCTTTCCGCCGGCTTAATAGTGTTCCTCCCTCCAAATGGATGTGTTGTTTATGGGAAGTGTAATTCCAAAGAAAGTGCTGGAGGATATCAGGTATCGTAACGATATCGTCGAGTTGATCAATTCGTTCATCACCGTACAGCGCTCCGGCAATACCTTCAAAGCGCTCTGCCCGTTCCATAAGGAGAAATCGCCGTCATTCCATGTTAATCAGCAGCGCCAGATATTCCATTGCTTCGGCTGCGGTGCGGGCGGCGACGTGTTTAAGTTTATCATGATGTATGAGAGCCTCGACTTCATGTCGGCTGTTCGGATGCTGGCTGAGAAGTGCGGAGTCGCGCTTGAGTTTGATAATGAGGCAGGCAGCGGGGTCGACAAGAATCAGCTGTTTAAGATAAATACAGAGGTGGCGGCCCTCTACAGGAAAGTGCTTCTGGAATGGCCCGGCGCAGAAGGTGCCCGTGAGTATCTTGCGAAGCGTAAGTTGTCGGGCGATATGGAATCCGAATTCGGTATCGGCTACTCGCCTGGCAGGGGTGATTACATTGTAACTCTCGCGCACAAAAAGAAGTATCCTCTGGAGCAGGTCGAGCTTGCTGGTCTCATTTTAAAGGGTAAGAATAACGATTATTATGACCGGTTCAGGGAGCGTCTGATGTTCCCGATCAAGGACGAGCAGGGCAGGGTGATAGGTTTCAGCGGCAGGTCTATTGTCGCTGATGTCAAGGCGGCAAAGTATGTCAATACTCCGGAAACCCCGCTGTTCCATAAAGGGCGTGTCCTATATGCACTAGATAAAGCGCGCCGGAACATTGTCGATTCCAGGGAGGCGATAATCTGCGAAGGTCAGATAGATGTAATCCGCTGCCATCAGGCCGGATTTACTACTGCTGTCGCAGCTCAGGGTACGGCTTTTACTGAAGACCATGTCAGAATCCTGAGGCGTTATGCCGATAGTATGGTTTTGGTGTTTGACTGTGATGAAGCGGGGCAAAATGCCGCTATCAGGGCCTCTTCGCTGTTTCTGAGCGCAGGTCTTACGGTGCGTGTAGCGGCTCTGCCGGAGAAGCAGGACCCGGACTCATTTATCAGAGAGAAAGGAGCGGATGCGTTCAGGACTGTCCTCGATAAAGCGGCATCGGTAGTGGATTTTCAAATAAGCTTCATGGCCGGCAAAGAGAATATCAAAAGCGAAGCAGGTGTAATGCGGATAACAAAGAGCGTGCTTGGCACCATCAGCAGCAGTCCTAATGCGGTTCAGCGCGAAATGCTTATCAAGGAGGCTGCTCAGCGGCTTGGAGTCCGACAGGACACGCTTATGATGGAGATGCAGAATGTCATGCGGCGTGTCAGGCCGGCAACAGAGGAGGCGGTGGGTGTCGCTGAAGCGCCGGCCGTGAAGCCGCGTGAGGAAATCGAGCTGTGTGAGCATTTGGTGCATGTTGCCGAGGACAGGACAATGGCGGATATCGTAAGCAAATATCTGCCACTAAAGATGATATCGGATGAGACTTGCAGGAATATTATTCAAGCGGCTCTGGACTCGGTAGCTAAAGGGATTGATATTCAACAGCTCATCAGGGGTGGCGCTGGGGCAGGCGAGGAGATGGAGAGTTTTTATGCCATGTTGGCTATGGCTCCGCGTAAAGTTAATGCTGCGGAAATGCCGAGGGTTTCGGCGGTCAAGGATATCATACTTTACATCTGGCGCAGGAATCTTGAGGAAGAACTCAAGGCTCTCTCTAAAGACCGTTCCAGCGGGAATATCGAGCGTAGACACCAGCTCCTTTACGATATAAAGAATCTCAGAAGGTGGGAAGACGGTTCTCTTGTCATTGCGACTCATGTGGATTGATTTTATGAGCAAGTTGTTGAAATTTCTATTTTGGTCTGCACTGTCTCTGCTTGGGGCTGGTTCGCTGGCGTACATCGCGTTCAATAGCGGCGAGAAGATCAGCGCTATCTGGTTTGTGACGGCTACTGCATGCTTCTTCATGGTCAGTTACAGGTTCTATTCGAAATGGCTCATGGCAAAGGTGCTTACTCTTAATGATAAGCGTGTTACGCCTGCCATTCTGCATGAAGATGGCAAGGACTTTGTCAAAACAAACACTTGGATAGTGTTTGGACATCATTTTGCTGCAATAGCAGGCCCTGGCCCGCTGGTAGGGCCGGTGCTTGCCTCGCAGTTCGGTTACCTTCCGGGAACGTTGTGGATACTTGTTGGCGCAGTGTTGGGCGGTGCCGTGCATGATTCCGTGGTTCTTTTCTGCTCAATCCGACGTGGCGGGAAATCGCTGGGCCAGATGGTGAAGGATGAGGTGGGCCCCTTTGCCGGCATAGTGGCCCTGATAAGCATTATATGCATCCTGGTGATACTGATAGCGGTGCTGTCTCTAGTGGTTGTTAAGGCGCTTGCCCATAGTCCATGGGGCCTGTTCACGATTGCGATGACCATCCCCATTGCTCTTTTTATGGGATGCTACCTGCGGTATCTACGGCCGCATAAGATCTTCGAAGTGTCTGTGATAGGAGTCGCGCTTCTCCTTGCTTCGGTTTGGTTTGGTCAGTATGTGCACAGCTCTGAACTGCTTTCCGGAATATTCACCAGATCAAAGGAGTGGCTTGCCTGGTCGATTATAATATACGGTTTGGCCGCCTCGATACTTCCCGTCTGGTTGCTGCTTGCCCCTAGAGATTATCTGAGCTCATTCATGAAAATAGGGACCGTTCTCCTGTTGATGCTGGCGATTATATGGGTTGCGCCTATGATACATATGCCGAAGATCACTCAATTCGTGCATGGCAACGGATTTATCGTTGCAGGGAAAGTGTTTCCATTCGTGTTTATAATCATTGCATGCGGTGCCATATCAGGATTCCATGCCCTGATATCCAGTGGGACAACTCCGAAACTTGTTACAAGTGAGTTGACTGTAAGGACTGTGGGCTATGCCGCTATGATAACTGAGATGGGAGTGGGCATAATGGCGCTGATTGCGGCCTGTGCCCTTGAGCCAGGTATTTATTTTACCATCAATATGAAAGGAGAGCCTGCTGCGGTGGTGCAGAAGGTGACTGCCGCCGGTTTTCCTGTCACCGAACTGCAGATGCAGGAACTCGCTGATGAAGTTGGTGAGAAAACGATGTACGACAGGGGTGGCGGCGCTCCTACGTTTGCGGTTGGTATGGCTAAAATGTTCAATTCAGTGATTGGCTCAAAGGAAATGATGAAGCTCTGGTACCACTTTGCGATAATGTTCGAGGCGCTGTTCATCTTGACTACTATAGATGCCGGAACCAGGGTAGGGCGCTTCCTGCTTCAGGATATGCTGGGTCATATCTATAAGCCGCTTGGCAATACGCATTCATATTTCGCCAATATACTGGCAAGCAGCTTGTTTGTTTCAGCCTGGGGCTGGTTCCTGTATCAGGGGGTGGTAGACCCGCTTGGCGGGATAAACAGTCTGTGGCCGATATTCGGCATTGCTAATCAGTTGCTTGCCGTTATTGCTCTGTCGCTCGGTACAACGGTTCTGATTAAAATGGGCAAGCTGAAGTATTGCGCGGTGACAGCGGTTCCGATGGTATTCTTGCTTGTGGTGACGATGACGGCAGGTTACCAGAAGGTCTTTTCGCCCGGTGCCGACGGGTTTGTTCCCATGCTCACCAAGCTTCATGCAGAACTTGCGGTGGCTGTTGACCCGGTGCAGATTTCCAGGCTGAACAGCCTGATTTTTAATAACAGAGTGGATGTTGCTGTAATATCCGTCTTTATGACTCTGGTTGTCGTGATTGTGGCTACCAGTGTTAAATTATGGATTGGGATTGTAACTGGCCGGGTCAAATCTGCGCTTCAGGAATCGCCTGACGTGCCGCTCGAATCATGTGATGCTGATATCGGCTGTTAACCTGCATCTCTCACCGAACCAGGGATCAGTTTCCGTAATCCAATCCCGGTGCCTCACCGGGGTGGTGGTGGTTCAATTATCAAGCTAATGCCTTTATATTGCGAAATGCTGAATTGAGCAAACTGTAGCGGCGCATGTGTCATGCGCCGGCGGAAAAGACCTGATATTTTGACAGTATGGATTCTCGGATCCGTTGGATCCATGGGACAGAATGTACAGAATTATTATTTTTCAGCTGTTGTTACTCAACAACGCCCGTCTTTCTTCCTCAATACGATTAGTTGCAGCCGGATATATACTCTTTAACGGCCTGAAATTCACAAGGAAGCCTTACCGAACAGGATTCTCTGCCGTTAAGATGCTTCAGTGCTTCAGGCAGTTCAGGAACTAAACCAAGTTCGCTGGTAATGGTTTCCGGGAATTTCGCAGGATGAGCAGTCTCAAGACAGACTGCGGTATCAGCGGAGCCATTAATTGCGCGGTATAGCTCCAGTGCCCGTACTCCGACAGCGCCGTGCGGTTCTAGAAGGATTTTGTATTTGTTGTGAAATGCAACAATCGTCTGCCTCGTCTCTTCATCGCTGATGGATCTCGAGAACAATATTTCATTCATTTTTGTCAGATCTGGTTTCTTTAAAACATCACCGTTCTTCTCCAGCCAGCCTCCGAATGCATCAAAATATCTGGCCAGGTTGCTCGGGTTGCCGACATTCATGGCGTTTGATATGCAGTTGACTGACGGCTCTATCTTGCGGTATTCGCCTGTTTGGAGGAGTTCGGCAACTTCTTTGTTGCTGTTGACTGCCAGTATGAGACGTTTAACCGGCAAGCCCATTCTTCTGGCAACTTCACATCCAAAGGAATTGCCGAGATTCCCTGACGGCACAGAGAATATAATCGGCTGGCCGTCCATGCTGACTCGAGAGAATGCATAGAAGTAGTACACGCTCTGCGGCAGTATCCTTGCGATATTTATGGAATTTGCAGATGAAAGGTTAAGATGTTGCAGGTCCTTGTCGAAGAATGCCTGTTTGACTATCTTCTGGCAGTCATCAAAAGTCCCGGACAGTTCCAGAGCCGAGACATTTTCGCCGATGGAGTCCAGCTGTTTCTTCTGTATAGGGCTGACCTCTGCAGTGGGGTAAAGAATATAGACTTTTATACCTTCCAGCCCCTTGAAAGCTTCTCCGACGGCACTTCCGGTATCGCCGGAAGTTGCTACGAGAATTGTTATCTTCTTTCCTGCCGGTTTCAGTCTGGCCATCATTCTAGCCATGAAGCGTGCGGCGAAATCCTTGAATGAGGCCGTTGGGCCCCTGTCCAGCCGCATGATGTATGTTTTATCATCAGCTTTCTCAATAGGTACTTCGAAGTCGTATGCATCCTTGAGGAGGCGTATCAGTTCTGTCTCTGGAAGCGCGCTTCCGATGTATTCACGAAGCACGCGGAATGCGATATCTGGATAATCCATCTTCGAGAAAGAGCTTATGGCCGCAGGGTTGAGTTGCGGTATGGAGTCCGGCATGAACAAGCCGCCGTCATCCGCAATCCCTTTTGACAGTGCATCGGTGAAAGACAGTGGGCTTGTTTTGCCAATTCCATTGAGCCGATTAGTGCTTATGTATCTGATTTCCATAAGTTGCTTATTGAATATCTAATCCCGTCAAATGACAAGTAATTAGTTATAGTGGCTAACAAGTCGCGAAGATTATTTCTTTACGGCTTTGAATCCTTCGATCTGCTTGGAAGGCTGAGGATTGTTCATTAACTGGCGGATGGCGTCGAAGACAATTTTGAAATGCTGATCATACTTGCCTTCCAGTGCGTTGACCTTCCGGGCAAGTGCTTCAACCGACAGTGCCATGCGGCGCAGTTTGACGAAGGCTGTGACTATAGCAACGCTCATCTGAATGGCTTGCGGGCTGTTCAATACCGTTGCAGCCATAATGGCGCCGTGTTCGGTAAACGCATACGGCAGATAGCGGCGGCCACCACGGCCGTTTGAGGTTGCATTTTGCAACCTCAAATGTTCCCACTCCGGAATGGTTAATCGAAACACAAAGGGTTCAGGAAAACGTTCCGGGTTACGTGTAACCTGTTGATTGAGCCTTTTGACTGTTACTCCGTAGAGTTCGGCCAGCTCTGAATCGAGAATGACGGCCTGGCCGCGGATACGGGTAATGGCTTTATCGGGTGTTTGTTTGACAGGTAGATTAGACATGTAATATTCCTTTTGACCAGAAACTACCAAAAGCCTGTATTTCTGTATGTAGGGCTTTTTCTTACACGTCAGGGTTGCGATTGCAGGTTTGAGATCGAATTGTCTGCCAGTCCCTGCTAAAGTCAGATCGCCCACGGCGGCTGGTCAGAAGAAGCTTTCTGAAGTCAGTTATCAGGTTTGTCTGATAATCGGCGGTAAACTTATCTGCGGAGTAGTTGAACTGCTATCTATAGGTTTAAATATTTCACAAATTACCAGAGGACGTTGACGTTGTAATTGCTGAAGTTCTTGTCCATTGTGCATATGGGCATATTTTCTTTTAGTGCCTGGCAAATCAGTAAGCGGTCGAAGGGGTCTCTGTGGTGAAACGGCAGGTGCGCCACTTCAAGCAGGTGCTCGGTTTCTATAGGAAGTATCCGAAATCCTTCTTCGATGCGCCGTGCCATGAAATCCGCGAGTGGATCTTTCATTTTCAGTTTGCCGAGACTGAGTTTGATGGCTATCTCCCACCATGAAGCGGTGCTGATGTAATTAATGGTTTCGGAGTCTTGAATTGTGTCGCGTGCCTTTGAGCTCAACAGGCTGTCACCGGCTGCAAACCAGAGCATGGCATGTGTGTCGAGCAGCAGGTTCAATGCTCGTACTCCGACATGTCTGCAATGGATTCGTTAAAATCACTGGTCAGGGCAATATTATCTTTTTCGGATCCGAAGACCGGGCGTTTGTCTGTAGTATCGCTTGGACAGATCCGGGCGACGGGCCTCCCGCGCCGAGTTATGATGAAGGTCATTCCGTGATGGGCTTTATCAATCAATTCAGAAAAATGATTTTTAGCCTCAAATGCACCTAGTGTTACTGTATTCATGAGGCTAGATTAACAGGCTAGTATGATAAGTCAAGTTGATTTGGGACGCGAATCTCAACCTTCCCCCTACGCAAAACTTGTCAAAGTTGAGCGCAAAACAGAATACACTTTAAAAGTTTATATAGTAACGTTTTTGCGTTATGAATAATAAACCGTGGGAAATAGGGTCAGGCCGCGAAAGCGGAAAACCGCGTAAAATGACTTCGCCATCACGCCGTTGGCCCGCGCAAAAGGACAGGTGTCACAAGACGGCTGAGTCAGCCGCCATGCTGCTATCCGTTTCCAGTTTCCGGCGTTCCTCGAGTTTCAAATTCTTGCGCTGGAGTTGATTCTCGACGCCGATCACAATTGGCATGTCAACAAGGTCAGGGATGGTTCCCTTCCTGCCGGGCAGGGGCGTGGCTCGATATGTTGCCTTTCCGGAAAGGCAGGCCGTTGCAACCAAGTTCTGCTGAGGTGTCATTGCAGAAATTAACTAATCCGACGCGGTGCTTACGCACCTTGCTCAGGGCTAGCCTTGCCGGGGTAAGCAAGCCGAGGCTTCGGCTTGAGCGACAACGACGTAAGTCGTTGGAGTCGAAACCCGTAGTGCGTGAGCCCCGTTGGGCAACGCCCCTCACGGGGTGTTTGTCTGCCAGTCCCTGCTGAAGTCAGATTGCCCACGGCGGCTGGTCAGGGAGAAGCTTTCTGAAGTCAGTTATCAGGTTTGTCTGGTAATCGGTGGTAAACTTATCTGCAAGGAATCGGTCCAGTCCGGTGGTTAGGAGTTCCTCCCAGGACTTTTCCTCATGTCCCGGCTTTATAGGATAAAAGTTTATTCCAAGCGAGTGTGCTGTATTCAAGTCACCAAGCGCGTCGCCGACAAGGATTATCCTCTTATCAGGGTAATGGCCTTTAGCCGTGAGTGATATGTGGTCAGCTTTGCTTCCCATCTCCTGTCCAGCAATCAGTTTCACATAATGCCTGATGTTGTGTTCTTTCCATTCTCTTTCCAGCGCTTCAACCGGGGTTTGGGAGACAACAATAGCATCACAGGTGCTGGTCAGCTTATTGAGGCATTCGTGTACCCATTTGAACGGAGCGATTCCCTTCACTTTCTTCTCTATTGCCTCGTTTGTAGCAAGACTCCAGTCCAGGATCTTCTTGAGTTCGGGATCATGGTTGTGGCTTATAGCCGTTGCGAGGGTTGAGTTGCTAGGCGTACCTGCTTTCGCAATAAGTCTTTTAAGTGAACATAGTTCGGGCACGTTGACGCCTTTGGACAATACGTCCTTACGGGTCCTGAGCATGTCGAATGTCAGGGCGAGGGCAGGGAACCTGTTTGTGCCCCGGTGGATAGAGTACAGGTTAACAAATTCAGCAGTCTCTCGCAGTTCTTTCTCGATAGCCTGTAATCCCCAGTGTGCGATGATCAAAGGATGAAAACAGTCCTTCTGCTTTATGTCCATTGTCGGAAATACGCATCCATCCGAATCGATGCCGACAAAGAAGTCCTGCTCTATTCTGAAAGTCTTTAATATATGTTTCAAATCCATGAGTGCAGAATATTCCAGTATTCTCGTTGTTATACAAACGAATAATTGACCTGCTTGCCAGATGTTTGATAATTTGTAGACAGTTTGGGCGATATTTATGAAAACTACTTCATTAGGCATGGCTGAGCAGGCAAGGAAGCTGCCTGATTTGGAGAAGCTTACTTTGGTCGATGCGTTGCTTGAACAATTGGATCGGCCTGATCCTGAGATTGACCGGATATGGGCAGCAGAATCCAAGGCTCGTTGGCAGGCATATAAACAGGGTAAAGCCGAATCTGTCACATATTCGGTTGTAATGGAAAAATATAGATCCTGATGAATATCAGGTTCTTAGCCATTGCGCAGGGTGAGTTAGACGATGCATATTCCTGGTATGAACATCAATCGACTGGTTTAGGACTAGAACTTCTTGATGAGATCGACCGCGCAGTTCATAGAATTAGTCAATACCCTTTGTCCTGCTCCGAACTGGCTTTCACTATTCGACGAGTTCTGATCAACAGGTTTCCGTACGGGTTGGTTTATGGTATAGATGGGGATACAATTGTGGTCATAGCCGTAGCGCATCTGCACAGACAGCCACATTATTGGATAGAAAGGCTTGATACATGATTAGTGTCATACATGGAGTTGACCGTAACTGCGGGGAGTATGGCTGGCTTACAACTTATAGATTGTTCTCTTTTTCTGACTACTACGACCCTGCAAACGAGAACTGGGGTATGCTCAGGGTGTTTAATGATGATGTAGTTCAGGCGGGGGAAGGTTTCCCGGAGCATCCGCATAAGGATATGGAGATTGTAACCATAGTGCTTGATGGTGAGCTTACGCATAGGGACAGTACCGGCAATTCAGGCGTAATAAGGCCAGGCGATGTCCAGCGGATGTCAGCTGGAACTGGAATCAGGCATAGCGAGTACAATCTGGGCAAGGTTCCCGTTCATTTCTACCAGATATGGATATATCCTGGCGTCAATAGTCTCAAACCTTCGTACGAACAAAACACGTTCGATCCGGCCAAGTGGCATAATACAATATTGCCTTTGGCGTCAGGGCAGGGTATGCGGAATGTTGTCAAGTTCAACAGCAATGCAACTATATACAGATGTGCGCTTGATGCAGGTAAAACTGTGCTTTTTCAGGCGCGCGACAGTCGATTTGTGTTTGTGTATATGAAGAGCGGAAGTGTCGCTGTAAATGGAACAGTAGTAGGTGAAAATGGTCAGGCGCGCATCAAAGATGAAACGATTCTAGAGTTCAAGGCGGCTAAACACTCAGATTTTATTATAATCGATGTTCCGGAAGATGATTCGGTCTCGATAAGGCATTGAAGATAGGGTTAAGAAACAGTAGAGCTTCCTGCATTGCCGGCAATATATAACTGTGCAGAGATTTATATTTCTTTCTTCAGCTCGTTCCAGAGCATCAGTGCACGGCAGCCGCCGAAAGCAATGGCCAGTGCTGCGGCTTCTTCCAGCTCATCTTTGCCGATGCCCATGCTGGCTGCCTTTTTAAGATGGATCTTGGTGCATGGCACGCAGTTGACCGCCAAGCCCAGCGCGATTGCCATGAGTTCTTTTGTGACGATATCAATTGCTCCGGGTTGCATCGCTTTGTTTAGGAAGTTGCCGAATACTTCGATGCTTTTCTTGTCATCGGACATGTTTGAGGCAGTTGGGCTGCAGCATTCTATTGCTTCACTTGGCGTCTCTTTGCTGATTTCTTTCATGATTGCTCCCTTTGTTGCTGTTGGTGACTTTATACAGGCAGGTTTACCTGCTTTGAATATCATCTTGCCTTCTGATGCTTCTGTAATAGTTCCAATTATTGCAGAGTCTGTGAGGCCTGCTTTAAGCAGTTCATCAAGTGCCTTCTCTGCGTTTTCGGCAGGGATAGACATCAATAGTCCGCCGGAAGTCTGTGCATCATAGATGACGGCCTTCATGTGTTCCGGCGTGTCCTGCTCAAATTCCGTATATCCGGCTGTGAATTCAGAGTTTCTTTCATTTGCCCCCGAATACATGCCGCCTTTGGCATACTCTTCGACTCTCGGCAGGAGGGGCAGCTGATCCATCCATATTTCCGCAGTGACCTTGCTCTCGATCATCATCCTGCAAAGATGTCCGGCCAGTCCAAAACCTGTCACATCAGTGCCTGCATTTGCGCAATACTTGGTCATTATCTCAGCGCCGGTCTTGTTCAATGTTGTCATAGACTTGATCATGGCATTGAGCGACTCATCTGACGCCCTGTTTATCTGTCCGGCCAGCGATATGATGCCTGTGCCAAGCGGCTTTGTCAGGATCAGCATGTCGCCTGGTTTTGCACCTGCATTTGATATGATCTTCGTTGGGTCGATGACGCCTGTAACGGCGAATCCGAACTTTATCTCTTCGTCGTTAATGCTGTGTCCGCCAAGCAAGATTGTTCCGGCTTCTTTTAATACGGACATCCCGCCCTTTATTATATCGGCCATAGCCTCGTGGGGAAGGGAGTAGATTGGGAAGCCTATTATCGAGAGTGCCGTCACAGGTTTTCCACCCATGGCGTATACGTCGCTCAACGAATTGCAGGCTGCGATCTTGCCGAAAAGAAATGGATCGTCCACTCCTGGGGTGAATACGTCCACCGTTTGAACGATCGCGGTCTGATCGTTCAGCATGAATACACCAGCGTCGTCAGCGGTAGTGGTGCCAACAAGAATCCTGGGATCTGAAACTTCCGGCAACATTGAAAGGACCTTGTGCAGGTCCTTCTGTCCGATCTTGCTGGCGCATCCAGCGCTTCGTACAAAGTCAGTCAGTCGATATTTATTGGTCGTATCAATTGGCACGCTTTCCCCTGCGCAGGTGCATACATCCTTTTCCTTGAAAACGGGGCAGGGGCAGGGCTTCTTGGGGTCGCACACGCAATGTCCGAGCTTGATGGATCGGGACATGACCCGCTTTCGTTTGTCAAATATTTTTGCTGTCATACTTGCTCCTGGCTCCTGCATGTCGCGTGATGCGCAGCATTTTACGCGACTGAATTCTTTCTTTCCCTATTTCTTCATCAATCTTGCATTTCCTACGCGCTTCGTCACGCCAATGCTGTCGAAATATTCAAGGATCGGTATCGCATACTTGCGTGAAGTACCGATCAAGTCCTTGAAGACAGCGGGCTCTATGGCATTGTTGATTGCCAGATAGTCCAGTAGTTTCTTTTTCGTGGATGCGAGCACATCCTTGTGTAATACAATCTTTTCCGGGAGGTTGAAGAGATCGCCGATCTGGTTAAGGTGGTTCATGACCTGTGAGATGTCCCGCATGTTGCGCCCCAGCATTTCGGGAAGTTCTTCCAACTTCGGCGAGGCAAGGGCATTCTTTTTATAAATCTCGATGATCTTTATTGCGATGGCTGCCTGGTCGGCGTTTAGTTTTGGAGCCTTCTCTGGGATGAAATAACCTATTGCGTTGAGCTTTATTCTGCCGCTGGCGCAAAGTGACTCCAGCAATTTGTCAGATATGCTCCTGTTCGATTTAAGATCCCGGTATAGTTCCTTCTTGGGAAAGCCCATTGCGAGAGGTTGCGCTGTATGCATCTTGCTCAAAATGTCGATAAGCTCATCTTCGCATTTCTTTAGATGGGTGGGATGGGTGTAATGCTTTGTCGGCAGGAGAATGACTGTTCCGCTTTTTGTCAGTTCCTCAAGTATCTTTATTCCAGTCTCGATGTTTACCATGGCCTTTTGGCATATCTGTTCGCTCTGCATAGGCTCCGCGCCTGATTCTTCCAGTATATGCTCGATCAGTTTGTGTGTATCCTGCTGAAGTATCTCTTCCTCGATCCGTGCCTCTGTCCATGTGTCTTTTGAGCGTCTGATCTTCTTTGTGTCCAGGGAGATAACATTCCCGCCGCCAATGGTTATATTTGGGCTGAGTGATCTCAGGACGAAGAAGTCTCCGGCCGCGCAGACTACCGGCTCGCGGGCTTGGATCTGTACATATAGATCAATACCGGCTGCAATTGGCTCCGATTCCGGGAATACAATATGACCTGGAATATCTATGGTTCCTATGTGCAGTCTTATTCCAGTTCTCGGCTTTAGGTGTTTTTCCACGCCTGGTAGTATATGGATCCTTGCGTTAATCAGCTTTGAAGATCCGTAATAGCCTGCCGTGCATAGTACCATGCCTCTTTTTGCCTCATCAGCGGAGAGATCGGTAAGGTTGAGCGCAATACACTCTCCTGCAAGTCCTGTCTGGCTGGTTTTTCCGAAGACCTGAAGCCCTCTTACTCTCGTCTTTTCCCCTGACGGCAGAAGTTCCAGTGTCTCGCCGACGCCTATTTTGCCTGAGCGCGGGATGCCTGATGCAATGGTGCCGATGCCCTTCAGCGCGAAAGTCCTCTCAATATGCAGACGGAACGGTCCGCTGGCGTCGCGCTGGGCTGTTAGGTTGACAAGTGCGGAGAATGCATCGTAGAACTCGCTAAATCCATCGCCTGTCTTAGTCGACAGGGGACATACCGGGGCGCCATCAAGGAAACTGTCTTTCACCATGGCCTTTACTCCTGCGATGACTTCCTGCACTCTAGCCATTTCGCAAAGATCCGTCTTGGTGACAGCGACCATTCCGTGTTTAACCCCCAACAGTCTGAGGATATGGAAGTGTTCTACCGTCTGCTGCATGATCCCGTCATCAGCCGCAACGACCAAAAGTGCGATATCTATGCCTGTTGCGCCAGCCACCATGTTGTGGATGAATTTCTCATGACCTGGGACGTCGACGATGCCGACTCGGCTTCCGTTGGGCAGTTGACAAGGAGCAAATCCTAGTTCGATTGTCATTCCGCGCCGTATTTCCTCAGGGAGTCGATCGGTGTTGCATCCGGTGAGAAACTTGACCAGCTGTGTCTTGCCGTGGTCAATATGTCCGGCTGTTCCTACAGTTACGCATACGGTGGGAAGGCTTATTGACGATTGCTTGTTTTCAGATGTCATAAAGATGGAATATTGGCACTCAAAGAGCGCTGTTACATTTCACAGCATGCTTTGATTATTACCGGAATCTCTTCTGGAAATACGGTTCTCATGTCAAGGAGTACGGCATCCTCGCTGATGCGCGGAATAACTGGTCGATCCGACTTCCGGAGCGCCAGCGCAAGGACCTCGGGTCTTATATCTTTGCCTGTTATCCTCACTGCATATGTTGGCATTTCCATGCCTGGCAAAGAACCGCCGCCGATGAAAGCTGTCTCCTTTATGACGCTTATTTCCCAGTCTTTCTTTTTATCGCCGACTTTCTTTGCCACTTCGTTTGCCATTGTTTCGATAACCTTAAGATCGCGGGATATAAGGGAATATAGCGGATTGTTCTGGGCCAGGTGCTCTGGGCGAAGGAACGATTTGAGCGTCGCTTCAAGCGCGGCGATGGTCATCTTGCAGACCCTGAACACCCTGTAAAACGAATCGGCTTTGATTTTAGCAATCAATTCCTTCTTGCCGACTATGATTCCGGCCTGCGGCCCGCCGATCAGCTTATCGCCGCTGAATAAGACTATGTCTGCTCCAGCTTCAAGGCTTTCCCTCACCGTAGGCTCATGGTCCAGGCCGTACTGTTTCAGGTCTACCATTGCTCCGGCACCGAGGTCGTCTATTACGGGGATCCCGCGTTTCTTTCCCAGGGCCGTCAGCTCATTTATTGCGACTTCCTTGGTAAATCCTATTATCTTGTAATTACTCTTATGCGCTTTAAACAAAAGTGCTGTTGCCGGTGATATGGACTGCTCATAATCTTTCAGGTGCGTCTTGTTGGTGGTTCCGACTTCTTTAAGCAAGGCGCCGCTTTCTTTCATTATGTCCGGAAGTCTGAATGATCCGCCGATTTCTATCAGCTCTCCGCGAGATACGATGACTTCTTTGCCTTGTGCCAGCGCCTTCAAAACCAGCATTGTGGCTGCGGCATTGTTGTTAACCACAAGAGCGTCCTCGCATCCTGTCAGCTCCTGTAGAAGTCCGATCAAAGCGGTCTCGCGACGGTTTCGCTTTCCTGACTCGAGGTCCATCTGGATTGAACAGTTCTTGATGGTATTAGCCACTTCATTTGCTGCCGCATCGCTCATCGGGGCCCTGCCAAGTCCAGTATGCAGGATAATGCCGGTGCAGTTGATGACTTTTCTTAGTTTCTGCGTATGTGTCTGATTTACCAGATCGACAGCGGCTGTTACGATGGCGCTTAAGCTTGATGCGTCTGGCTCTATCTGTTTTTCGGTTGAAATGGCCTTCCTTAATCCATCTGAGACTTTTTTTATGGCCTTTAGTGTCTCGGTTCTACCTGAGGATTTTACAAGTGAAGCGGCTTCGTCACTGCTGATAACTAGTTCAGTTGCCGGTATGGTTCTAAATAAATCATGTTTGTTCTGGCTTAGAGACATGTGGCGAAAATATAACATTGTTCATGAAAAGTAAAATTGATAATCTCGCCCAGATATTCCCTGTTTGGGAGTGACAGGGTCCTGGTGGGCCTCCTGGTCTTCAAAACCAGCGAGGGGCTGTTAAAGGTCCTGGGTCGGGTTCGATTCCCACTCACTCCCGCCATTCTTCGCTCTGCATCGGTCTGTGACGGACTTGAGCTAGGGATGGCAGGCCATTATTATGAGTATTCAAGATGTTTGCTGTGTTGGCCGAGCGACTGCAAGTGTTGAAAATACCCAACTGCGACAAGAGCCGACTTTACCGGTGCCGTGATTTCTTCACGATGTATTCGCAGATAGTGGTGACACTGTCGCCACAATTTCATAACCTGTTGCCAGGTGCTGGAATGCAGACGGAACCTAATATTTATTTCAAGGGCTGAGTGACCCCTATCTATCTGATTCAATAGTTGACAATAACCATCCACATGATAACTTGTGGGTAGTTAAAGTAAGGGTCGTGATGATATGCAGACTAAAGAAATAGTGGAGCTTGCAAAGCGGAAAGGCGTTGTTAACGCCGCTGACCTTGAGGCGATTGGGGCGGGAAGAACGCTGCTGCCCTATCTTCTTAAAAAAGGGGTTCTGCGCAGGATTGCGCGAGGTTCCTACGTTCTTTCGGATTACATTCCCGAGCAGGAATCTTTTCTAGAGATTTCCGCCGCTGTTCCGCACGGGGTGATTTGTCTGCTTTCGGCTCTGCAATTCCATGAGATTACAACCCAGATGCCTCTGGTGGCCTGGGTGGCCGTCAAGCGCGGGACGCATGTACCGAAGTCTTGCAGAATTCCTCTTCGCATTGTCAAACTCAGTGGCCCAGCATTTTCGGAGGGTGTCGACGAGCATAAATCCGATGGACTTGTGATTCGCGTTTACTCTCCCGCGAAGACCGTGGTGGACTGTTTTAAGTTCCGTAATCGACTGGGCCTTCAAGTAGCGCGTGAGGCCCTAATCGACAGCATCAGTCAGAAAAAAACTACACGGGACGAGATCTGGCATTACGCGAGACTTTGCCATATGAGCAAAATCATGAGGCCCTATATGGAGATGGTTCAATGATTTCTGATAGTGTTGCAATATCTGTTCATCAGCGACTTCTCAATATTCGAGATCAAACTGGAGTTCAGTTTAACCACTTGCTGATGCGCTATGGGTTGGAACGTCTGCTATACAGAATTGAGACAGCGGGGCATAGTGATAGCTTTGTTCTCAAAGGTGCGATGTTGTTTGCCCTGTGGCGTGATGTTCCAGGACGGCCAACACGTGATATTGATTTGTTAGGCTACGGAAATCCTACGCATGAAAGATTACGCTCTGTTTTTGACGAAGCCTGTGGCGCAGAAGTGATTGATGATGGCTTAAGCTTTGATTCTGGGTCTATACAAACTGCCGACATTCGAGACGATCAGGAGTATCATGGTATCCGCGTGCGTTTGCTGGGATTTCTAGGACGAGCACGCCTGCCAATCCAGATTGACATTGGCTTCGGCGATGCCGTCACGCCAGTACCGGAAGCTATAAACTATCCCGCTATTCTGGACTTTCCTGCTCCACGCTTTCATGCATATCATCCAGCGACTGTTGTGGCTGAAAAGCTCAATGCTATGGTGGTTCTTGGGCTCATGAATAGCAGGCTCAAGGATTTCTATGACGTATACGTGATTCTGAAACACATGCATATTGACGATGAGGTGCTGACAGATGCAATTCGTGCGACTTTCGAACGGCGCAATGTGAGCTTACCATCCAAAGTGCCGGTTGCTTTTACCACTGACTTTCTGGAAGATGGCATCAAGGAAACACAGTGGCGGGCATTTCTTCGGCGAAGCGATCTTTCAGCGCATGAGCATTCTCTTTCTGAAATCCTAGCTTACATAAGTGAGAGGCTATGGCCAATTCTAAGTCAATTGAAACTGCGAGACAAAGGATAATCCGCTAGGAGAACACCTTGGGTTAACTGGTGAAATAACAAAGGTATTAGTGTCTTTATATTGGTGCAAATGATTGTCACCTCGAGCTTCTTCTTCATTGCCTTACCCTGAAGAGTTGATGGCATCAGAAAGAATAGGTGGGGGAATTAGGCCGCGATTCACCCGTCCGTTGCGGCTTGATGGATATTTGAGTTGCTAATGCCGTATATTTTGCGATTATTCGCGCATATGAGATTTGGGTACATACTTTTGTCTGTGGTGTTGTTTTCTGCCGGATGTGGAGGCAAAGAGCAGCAGAATGCGGTTTCTTCCTCGCAAACGTCGAACACTGCCATGTCAGCAGATGTGCCTGATCAGGACGCCATTCTGCCCCCTGATAGAATCGTCGCTTTGAAGCAGAATTATGTCGCAAAGGACAAGAAGGAGTATGAGCTCACCGCCTCTTTTTTTGTTGATGACTCACTTCCTCCCGCCAATCTGGCCAAGCTGAAGCAGGCGGGTAAGGTGCCATATGGTTTTATCTGTCAGTTGGATGAGATCAAACAGTTCGGCGGTAAGACACTGCGTCAATTGTGTCAGGGAAGAGCCAATTTCTATATACTGGATACAGAAGGCAA
>CAMCYG010000024.1 GCA_945883775.1 Victivallis vadensis | reverse complement strand
CCAGGGCGAAGACTTTTAATATTAGCTGTGGATTTATGGCTGCTACTGAAAATCAGAAAATAGACATACGGACGTATATAGGGATTATATTCTTTCGCTGGCAGGTAATTGTCCTGTGTTTCCTTTATTCCCTTCTAGCCGCAGTTGGTTACATATATTGGACACCTAAGCAGTATCTTACCAGCTACAAGATAATGATATACAGCGATCCTAATCTCACCATTCAGCGGGCGAGCACGCCTTGGCAATCTTTCTCAACTCACAGCTACCTGCTTCAGAGCGAGCGGCTCAGGCAGCAGGCGGCTGTAAAATTGCAGAAGGATTGGCTCGCTGAAGTCGGTAGTGTCGGCAGAATGGTGCTGCCTGTTGAAATCAAGCAGGAGCGTATGCTTGGATCAACTCTAAATATAACCGTTAAAAGTACCACACCGCTTTATGCTGAGGCATTCCTTAAGGCGTTGTATGCGGAGCATGCGACAGAATGGCAGGAAATCCAGAACTTGGCCATAAAACAGGCCTCCGAAATGCTTGAGACAGAGCTGCGGCATCTTAGAGACCAGATGATGGCATCAGAAAATGATCTGATAGAATATAAGCGTCTGCATGATATCGCCAGGGTTGAGGCGCGTGGTTCTGCCGAAAGCCGTTACCTGCAGGCGCTGATGGAGCGCAAAAGCCAGATACAGACGGAGCTTATGCTGCTAGAGGCCCAGTATCCAGTTCTCAAAGGTGCCGGAGCCGGCGTTATAAGCAGTGTCCATCAGCTTACGCGCGAAACAGGAACGATAGAGGCGGTTCCTGAGGAAGTAGAGCGGCCGATGCTTGATGAGGCGGGCAGTTCTGATGGGGCTGTCGGTGGCATGGGGGTCTCCGATAAACCGAGACTTCCTAAAGAATTGACATCCGATGTCCTGCCAAAGGTTGCGAATGAAGAATCTGGCAATATTCAGCAGATGAAGCTTAAGCTCGATAAGATCAAGCAGAAAGAACGTGAATTGGCTGCCAACTTAAAACCCGAGCACCCGCAGTATAGAGATATATTGAAGCAGATTGATGCGACTGAACAGGAGATGGCTTTGCAGTCGCAGATCGAGATGGGCAAGCTGAATGACCGCCACAAGGCGCTGAATATACAGCTGGGTGCGCTGGAGTCGGCCGAGTATAAGTGGCAGGCAAAGAATCTGCTTGCCAGTCAGCGTCAGTCAGATCTTAGACGAATAAGCGCTGAGGTTTCTCGATTTGAGAGGAACTACAACAGTCTTTATCAGAATTTGCATAGCATGCGCGTCTCGGAGTCGCTGAAGGCTGAACACTTCAGGGTCGTGGAGCCGGTTTCTACCCAGCCTAACCCCGTATGGCCGGATCCTTCGAAGATCATGCTTGTCGCTCTCGCAATCGGAGTTGGATTGGGATTTGGCTTTGCGATACTCCTGCAGACGATCGACAATACGGTGCAGTCCATTGAGGATGTCGAGAAGGATCTTGGTCTTCCTTTCCTGGGCGGCGTGCCGTACTGGGTGCATGGCGGGCTTGAATATTCTGTGCGGCCTATTGTGACAGAGGAGAACTCTATCGGCGCTACCGAAGCCTACAGGGCTTTGAGAACAAGCGTGCTCTCTGTGCTTGCCAAGGCGAACGAAAGGATTGTTATAATAACCAGCGCCGATTCTCGGGAAGGAAAGACTTTGACCACGCTTAACCTTGCCATCATGATCGCGCAAATGGACAAAAAGATCCTGCTGGTCGATATGGACTTGCGCAGAGGTCGACTGCATAAGTCGCTCGGTATTGTGAAATCCAGCGGTATGACGGATGCGCTCAAGGATGGAAGACCGCTAAAGGAGATTGTTCAGACGACGCGTTTTCCCGGTCTGTCTTTTATCCCTTGCGGCACCTCAGTCGATAATACGGCCGAGCTGCTGCAGGTAGCTGATATGCAGAGTCTTTTCAGCGAAATGCTCGATGTTTATGACTATATCTTTATAGACTCATCGCCCGTGTTGCGGGTTACTGACACGGTCATAATGGCCACACAGGGAGTCGGGGTGGTGTTGTACATAGCGCGTGTGGGACACACGCCTAAGTCGATGATCAGATATTCGCTTGATCTGCTTAAGAATGCCAGGATTGTTGGTCTGATAATCAATAGCGTCGAGATGCACAAGATAAGCAGTCTGTACTACGCTTATCAATATCCTAATTATGCCTATTACAGCAATTCTTACGCGTATGGTTATGATTACGATGATAAGAATCATGGTGGCTCCCGTCGCAAGGTCAGGCACCCGTACTGGAGACGGAGACTGGGCGAGATGATTAAATCCGCAAAACGTGCATTCGGTTCCAGCCAATAGATAACACGCTGACCGGGGAAGAAGATTGTGCGATATAACGTGATACTGGTGCCAATGTGCGGGTTGATAATGAGTCTGGCGGAGCTCAGTCTTCATGGCGAGTCTACAAATACCATCAGTTCTTCCGCAGGTTCCATTGAGAAGATCTGTGACCAGGTGGCGGATATTCGCGGACTTAAGTTTAAAAATAAAGTCAGCACTGCAGTCCAGACCAAAGCGCAATTCAAAGAATATATCGGCAGGGAAATTATCAAGCAATATGGCAGTATGTCTGCCTTTGATGATTACTGCAAGGCGCTCATAAAACTCGGCGCATTGAAGGCTGGGATTGACGCCGGGATGGTGCAGGAGATGTATCTGTCTCAGGCCGCCGCTCACTACGATCCGCAAACAGGGACTTACTATCTTTTGATGTCTGATGTGACTGGCGCTGCGCTCGATATGGTGGTTTCTCATGAACTTTGCCACGCACTGCAGGACCAGCATTTCTGTCTGACCAATTTTGTAGAAGGGAGTAAGTCTACGAGCCTGGATAATCAGGATCAGCAATATGCAAAGCAGTCTCTTTGTGAGGGTGATGCGACGGTGGTGATGATGGTTTATGGTATGAAGAGCGGCATGGGTGGTCTGCCGGATGATGATGCCTTGCTCGAACAGTCTGTTTCGCTGGCGCTTAAGATGCAGGCTGAAATAGGCTTTGACGGTATTCTTAATATGGCCAACAGTGGCTTGCTGGAGGGTGATGCAGTGATGGGCCGGCAGATTGACGATATGAAGAAATATCCGCGTTTCTTTATGGATCTTCTGGTTAATGCCTACTTGTATGGTTCAGTCCTCGTTGATCAGGTGCGCCAGACAGGCGGCTGGGCGGCAGTCAATAAGCTTTATACCAGTCCACCGCTGTCGTCAGAGCAAATAATGCATCCAGAAAAATATATCAGCACGAAGGACATGCCTGTCGATGTGCGGATTGCTGACCTGATGAGCAGGCTCTCTACGGGTTGGCGACTTGTTGAAGAAGATGCCATGGGCGAGATAGGCATTGCGGCGCTGTTCAAGGTGTGGCCAGCTACGGCTACGTCGGCAGTCCAGTCTGCGGCAAAGAAGGCGGCCGCAGGGTGGGCCGGCGACAGGTATTATTACCTGCTCAACGCGCAAGGTGAGAGTTGCCTTGTATGGAAGACGGTCTGGGACAGTGAAGGCGATGTGCGCGAGTTTGTTGAGGCTTACTCCGGATTCGTCAAAGACCGTTTTGAACCGGATCCCATTTCTGAGAAATCTGAATATGGCGGTAAAGTACAAACAATGTGGAGAGTCACCGATTCAAGATATATAACTCTCATAGCTGACTCAAAAGCAAAGACTGCGCTTGTACTCGACTCCCCTGATCGATCAATCCCGAAGAAATTCTAGAGCGGTTTGCGATACTGTAGATTATGCATTTCTGCATGCGCCAGATCTTTTGGGCGTTTCTGCGATTCGGTGCTGACGGCTCAGCCAGCTTGTCACGCCATAGCCTTGGCGACGGCGGAAGGCTTCGCCCTACCTCTGAGAAATCGGCAAATGGTAGGGCGAGGCGCATTGCTATCAAGCTAAGGAATTTATATTGAGAAATGCTGAAAATTGTAGCGGCGCATGTGTCCTGCGCCGGCGAAAAGACCTGGATTTTTTGACAGAATGGACAAAATGTACATAAATTATCCTTAGCTTGATAGGCATTAGGCGAGGTGTCCATGTCGAGCCGCAGCAATAAAACGCTGTGCTATCGCGCAGAGCAGCGAATCGCAGATGCGCCCAGATCTTTTTAATGTCGGATCTTTTTAGTGTGCAATAAATCCTTCGCTTTTTCGTTAAACATAATGCACAATTTACATGTCTTTGGAGGGTTCGATGCGTATTTGTCTGTTTAGCTTTGCGCTACTGCTGGTATTACTTGCTTCTGCTGGATATTCCGGCGATGTTTCGGCTTCCTCTCATATAGATAGACTGGTACAGGGGAGGCTCAATGAGCTGGGGATTCCTGCCTCCAAGCAGTGCTCTGATGCCGTCTTTCTGCGCCGCGTCTATCTTGATGTCATAGGTACGATGCCGACAGTCTCCGAGGCAAAGGCTTTTCTGGCAGACAGCAGTCCCGACAAAAGGCGTGCCCTGGTAGACGAACTCCTTTCCAGGTCTGAGTTCGCCGAGTACTGGACACTAAAGTGGTGCGATCTGTTAAAGGTCAAGGCCGAGTTCCCCAGTAATCTGTGGCCTAACGGTGCGCAGGCGTATTATGTCTGGATCAGGGACTGTCTTAGGGAGAATGTTCCCTATGATAGATTTGCCAGGGAACTGCTTACCGCAAACGGCAGTAATTTCCGTGTTCCGCCCGTAAATTTCTTCAGGGCGTTTGCCGAAAAGAACGCCAGTAATATACTCGAGTCCGCAGCACTGATCTTTATGGGCGCTAGGACAAGGAATTGGACCGAGGACCAGCGACGCGGAATGGCTGCGTATTTCGCTGAAGTCGGGTACAAGAACACGTTGGAATGGAAAGAAGAGATAGTCTTTCACGATCAGAACGGCAAACTTGTGGATCCTGTCACAGGTCAGAAACTGCTTCCGGTGCCGCTCAACGGTCAGCCAGTCGCAATCCCTGCCGGTGCCGATCCGCGGGTTGCGTTTGTTGATTGGCTTCTTAAGCCCGATAATCCATGGTTCGCCAGGAATATCGTGAATAGGGTCTGGTACTGGCTTCTTGGGCGCGGCATCATTCACGAGCCTGATGACATCAGGCCCGACAATCCAGCTCAGAACGAAGCGTTGCTGGCATTTCTTGAGAAGGAGCTGAGGTCGCACGATTATGACTTGAAACATATCTATCGGATTATTCTGAACTCTGATACTTATCAGTTGTCAGCTGAACCTGTTCCTGGGAACAAAGCTGATGTCTCCAATTTTTCGCATTACCTGGTGCGTAGTCTGGATGCGGAAGTCCTGATTGATGCCGTCTGCATGATTACCGGCACAACAGAGAAATACAAGAGCCTTATTCCCGAGCCGTTCACATATATTCCGGAATGCAAGCGTGCAGTCGAACTGGAAGACGGAAGCATTTCAAGTCCGTTTCTTGAGCTGTTCGGGCGGCCGTCCCGCGATACCGGGTATGAGTCTGAACGCAATAATGAGCCTTCAACAAGCCAGCGCCTGCATATGCTTAATTCGACGCATATTCAAAATAAGATAGCGAGGGGCGACGGACTGAGGAAAGGTATGCGTTCAACGATGACCGAGAAGGAGGTTACGCAAAAACTATATTTAAGCATCCTCTCCCGGTTTCCTACGGAAGCCGAGGAGAATAGGATCAGGGAGTACGTAAGGGCGGCAAAGCTGGATCGCAAAGATGCGTTATGCGATATCGCCTGGGCCCTGTTCAACAGTAAGGAGTTTTTATATAAGCACTAGACATTGCAACCCTGCTATATGAGCGGGTGGGGATGGCCGGTATGTTGCCGGTCGTTGTTGGCAGTATGATGAAGAAAAAATGAACTCTGATAAATATAACATATCGCGACGGCGGCTGATGCAGTCGATGATGCTCGGTGGCGCATCACTCTGCTTCGGGAATCAATGGTCTGTGACTGCAGGTCCAGCGCCGGTGAAGCTGGCGGCGGGTACTGCCAGGGCAAAGGCGGTTATTCAGGTGTGGATGTGGGGCGGCATTTCGCATCTGGACACATTCGATCCTAAGCCCGATGCCGGTAATGATTACTGTGGATCATTGAAAAAGACGATAGAGACCGGAGTAAAAGGTATACAGATAAATGAGTCACTGCCTCTTCTTGCAGCGCAGATGGATAAGTATTCCATTATTCGCAGCATGACGCACGGCATTAATGGGCATGAGACGGCATCGTACATGGTGCAGACGGGCCGACAGCCTGGTGATGGGCTGGTCTACCCTGCTGTTGGCGCAGTTGTGTCATTAAAGAAGGGGTATGACGCAGGCTATAACAGTCTTCTTCCTCCCTACGTAGTTGCGACCGAGCCGCTGGGTCGTTTTTCCGAAGCTGGATTCCTTGGCGCGGCATATAAGCCGTTTGCTACGGGTGGTGACCCTGCGAAGGAACCGTTTACCGTTGAAGGTGTAGTGGCGCCTGGAATCACAGAGCAGAGACAAAAAAGCCGCCGTGAGCTCATGCATCAGCTCGATCAGTTTGAGAGTCAGGTTGGCGAAAATCCTTCGTTCAGCAAGCTCGGTAAGGCGGAGAATGATGCGTATGAGTTGATTCTCGGTGAGACCGGTAAAGTGTTTGATTTGACAAAGGAAGCTGGCTCTCTTCGCGACAAGTATGGCCGTAATTCATTCGGACAGGCCTGCTTGCTTGCTCGCCGGCTGGTTGAGCGTGGAGTCCTGTTCGTCAGTATCAATTATAAGGGCTGGGATACGCACAAACAGCATTTTAGTATCATGAAGACCAAACTGCCTGAATTTGACATGGGGCTTGCGACATTACTACAGGACCTGTCCGATAAGAAATTGCTGGACAGTACCATTGTATGGTGTTCAGGCGAGTTTGGCAGGACCCCGCGCGTCCAGTGGGATTCGCCCTGGAACGGCGGGCGCGGTCATTATGGTAAGGTGTTCTCTGCGGTTGTGGCTGGCGGCGGATTTATTCCAGGCCGCGTGGTGGGATCGACTGATGATAAAGGTGAGACGGTGAAGGATAGGCCCGTATATCCGGGTGATCTGATAGGCAGTATGTATCAGTTGCTGGGCATAGATCCGAACGGTTTCCTGCCGCACCCGCAGGGCAGACAAGTGAGGCTGATCCCGTCAGCTACAGAAAACGCCACAGCGGGTGGATTGTTAAAGGAGATAATGCAGGGGTGAAAGCAGGTTAGGCCTTAAACTGGCTGATTATTGAGGTGTATCATCCGCACTAGGAGCGACGCAGGATGGGCGAATATCGAAATGAAGATAAAAAATAATATATTAACTTTTGTTCTGGCTGCTGGTGTTGTTCATTTTTCTCTGACGGTCTCCCTCCATGCCAATGCCCCTCATCTGGGGTATGCTTTTCCGGCCGGAGGAGAGCAGGGTTCGACTTTCGAGGCAATGGTCGGTGGCCAATATCTTGAAAAGGAGAATGGTGTCTATGTTTCAGGTAAAGGTGTCAAGGTCAGTGTCATAGAATATATCGAGCCGGAATGGAAAAAGAAGCAGAAGGAGAAGATCGCTCTAAATGCGGATGGATCGGTTTCAAAAAAGAAAACAGAAGAAAAGCCCGTGCTGAGGGAAGGGGAAAAGTACGATAAGTATACCGAAGAGTTGATGAAAAAAAGAAAAGCCAGAAAACAGAAGAATGTTCAAATAGATGATATGGTCCGTCTCAGGGTGACAATCGCCAAGGGCGCAGAGCCCGGCGATAGGGAATTGCGGTTGATGAATTCGGACGGGGTTTCCAATCCATTGAAGTTTCAGGTGGGGACTTTGCCTGAGATGGTCGCGAGTAACGGGGTAGATCCTTTTGTGGTGACAAATTTCCTGACTTCACTGCCTGTGCTCGCTAACGGGCAGATCCTGCCGGGCGAGAAGAATCTTTTCAGCTTCACGGCTCGCAAGGGGCAGTCGCTGGTTATCGATGTCAAAGCCCGTGCGCTGATGCCGTATCTGGCTGATGCCGTTCCGGGCTGGTTTCAGCCGGTGATATCCCTCTTCAATTCAAAAGGTGTACAGGTGGCATTTGTGGATGATTACCAGTTTTATCCTGATCCGGTAATGATTTTCAATGTCCCTGAAGATGGTGCATATTTCCTTGAGATGCGCGACAGTATATACAGGGGTCGCGAAGACTTTGTGTACAGGATGTCAATCGGCGAACTGCCGTTTATACGCTATATATCTCCGATGGGTGGCAGGCCGGGCGTGGAGACGCCCGTCAGGCTTGTGGGGGTGAATCTTCGTGATGAAACTGTCAGAGCTTTATTCCCTTCAAATGGAATCTACTCAATTCGTGCTCGCAATGGGAAATGGCTGTCGAACGACATGCCGTTTATGGTCGATGATATACCTGACTGCGGCGAGCGCGAGGCAAAGTCGGATTCAAAACCTGGAGCACTGGTGCAGATTCCTGTGGTCGTGAATGGCTGCATCAGCAAGCAGGCGGAAGCTGATGCACATCATTTGCAGTGCAAGGCCGGTGAATGTCTGGTCGTGGAAGTCTATGCGAGACGGTTAGGTTCGCCGCTGGATTCTGTTATTACTTTGGCAGGTCCTGATGGCAAGGTTCTGATGACTAATGATGACAATGTCGATCCTGCGTATGGGTTGGTGACGCATCATGCCGACTCGTATCTGATGCATGAATGTGCGACGAACGGGATATATACAGTGTTGATAGCCGATGCTCAGGGACGGGGCGGGGAGGCGTTCGCGTACAGGGTAAGGTTCAGTGCGCCGCAGCCTGATTTTGCAGTCAGACTCAGCCCTTCCGGCTTGATATTACCGCGCGAAGGTTCGGCAAATATGAATGTGCACGTGATTAAGAAAGACGGTTTCAAGGGGCCGGTGAAGCTGGAGCTTGCTGGTGCACCGGAAGGATTCAGTTTAAATCCTGCTGAAATCAGCGACAGCACCAATGAATACGTGCGTGTAAGCATTCGGTGCCCTGAAAAAGCTGATTTGGGGCTGATCCCTTTGTCGCTTAATGCAAGTTCCGTCGTCGCTGGCAAGACATTGGTTAGGAAGGTTGTGCCGGCGGAAGACATGATGCAGGCGTTTCTGTATCGTCATCTTGTCCCTGGCATAGAGCTTATGGCGGATGTGGTAAAGAGAAGAGTCGGGACATTGGTTGTGGTTCTTGATGCTGGAAATAAACTCAGAATCCCGCAAGGAGGATCAGTTTCTCTGGTGATCAGGACGAATAATGTCAAAGGTTTTAATGGAAAGCTAAGGTTGCAGCTGGATGAGCCGCCGGTCGGTATAACAATGGATGAGATAATACCGGCAGCAGGCAAGATGGAGGTTGCGCTGAGTATCCATGCCGATGACGATCTGACGAAAGTCGGGGAAACTGGCGCATTGGTCGTCAGTGGCAGGGCTAATGCCAAGATCCAGTGCAGTACGCCTGTGGTTCAATATGAAATAGTGGACTGATGTTATTTGCGCGGGACGTCCTGGTTAAGGAGTAACAAATATTCAGTCACGAGGGTGCGAGTGGTGCGCAAATTGTCAATATCACGGTTTGACGGATCTGCCGGCCATGACGAGGAATTCCGGCTCCGAGATGATCTTAACGCCGAGCTTTCTTGCTTTATCAAGTTTTGATCCTGCTTCCTCCCCTGCCAGTACAAAAGATGTTTTGGCCGATACGCTTGAGCTGGTGCTTCCGCCAAGCGAGCGGATTATTTCTCCGGCCTGATCTCGGGTCATTGATGCCAGCGTGCCGGTTAGGACGAATGTCATGCCTTTCATGCTGGTTCCTGATGCCGGTCTGGCTGTCCTCCTGAATTGTAAGCCATGCGCCTTGAGTCTTTCGATCAGATTCCTGTTCTGGGTGTGGCTGAAGAACGCAGTGATACTTGCGGAAACGATGGTTCCGATGTCGCGGATGCCGGTCAGCTGCTCGGTCGTAGCCTGCATCAGATCGTCAATGGTCTCAAAATTATCCTCAAGCGTCTGGGCGGACCTGGTGCCGATATGTCTTATACCGAGCGCGAATATTGCTCTCCAAAGTTCACGGCTCTTGCTGGCCGCTATGGCCGACAGCATGTTTACTGCGGATTTTTCGCCCATACGCTCAAGCGCAACCAGATCGAACAAAGTCAGCTTGTACAGGTCGGACGGGTCCTTGACCAGGCCTTTATCCACCAGTTGTTCTACGATAGCCTCGCCGAGTCCGTCGATGTCCATTGCCCCGCGAGCGGCGTAATACTGGATCCACCGCTTTATCTGCGCAGGGCACTGCAGATTCTCGCAACGCCAGGCCGCTTCGTCTTCGGCTTTGGATACGGCTTCTGCGCATACCGGACAGCTGGCCGGCATCTTGAATATCTTCTCTCTGCCGGATCGGAGTTCCATCTTTACTCCGATGACAGCCGGGATGACCTCGCCTGCCTTTTCTATGATGACCGTATCCCCGATACGTATATCTTTACGTTCGATCTCGCTGATATTATGAAGAGTCGCGCGGCTGATGGTCGACCCTGCCAGAAAGACGGGTCTGAGTTCGGCGACTGGGGTCAGGACGCCGGTCCGGCCGACCTGCACTGTTATGGCCTCAAGAATTGTCTCCGCACGTTCCGGTTCGTATTTGTAGGCAACTGCCCAGCGCGGGCTTTTTGCCGTGCTTCCAAACATGTCGTAAAGTTGACGCTCGTTGACCTTGACCACTGCGCCATCTATTTCGAACGTGAATGTCTGCTTCAGGGCTTGCAGTTCGCTTATGGCGGAGAGGATGGTCTGGATGTCATTGCAATGCCATATGCGCGGAGCGGTCTTCAATCCCAGCTTTCTAAGCGTCTGCACTAGTCCTTCATGTGTGGTGATTACGAGTCCCTGCGTCTCTCCCAATCCATAGAAAATTGCATCCAGTGGGCGCCCTGCCACGGTGTTTGGGTCCAGGAGTTTGAGCGATCCTGCCGCGGCGTTTCTTGGATTGGCGAAGGCCTCATCGCCTGTCGCAATCCTCTGTTCGTTAAGGCGTATGAAACCGGCCTTGGTCATGAATACTTCTCCTCTGACTTCAAGTACGGCTGGGATCTCGTCTGCTGTTCCGTGCAGACGCAGAGGGATCGACTTTATCGTCCGAATGTTAGCGGTGATGTCATCTCCGGTCTTTCCGTCGCCGCGGGTACTGCCAAGGACCAGCAGTCCTTTCTCATACCGTAGCGATACAGCGAGGCCATCGATCTTGGGTTCGACGCAACAGGAGAAAGTGCGCCCTTCGCTGAGTTTGCTGAGCCGCTGATAGAATTCGTCCAGTTCGGTGGTGGAGTATGTGTTTGCAAGGCTCATCATTGGGACTGAGTGCTTTACCTGTGAGAATCCTTCCAGCGGTTGTCCCCCGACTCGCATCGTCGGGGATTCGGGCGTTGCCAGAAGGGGAAATTGCCGCTCCAGTTCTTTCAGTTCGTCATAAAGCCTGTCGTATTCGCGGTCGGGAATCTCGGGTTTGGCGTCGATGTAATAAAGGTGGTTATGGCGTTCGATCTCTACGCGAAGTTGAAATACTTTCTTTTCTGCCTGTTGCGTGTTCATTGCGTTTTGGCGGCGGCAGCCTCGGTCAGGGCTTCGGACAGTAGGCCGCATTCTTTTGCTGTGGCGCCGGCCTCCTGGTAACGTTTGGCGTTCATGAGGAGCAGGCATTTCATTGTTGCGCGATTAGCTGAGGATATAGGCCCGATCCATTTGATGCGTTCGTTCACGCTGATGTCCGAGATGTTGAAGTTGAGGGGCGTGAATATCTGTGCGGTGCTCCCGGCTAAGACTTTGACTTCCTCGGCACTGATCTTGTCGCCTGTTATTGATTTGATCTTGATTGTCTTATCAGCGCCCTTGATATTCATTTTTGTGGTTCGATCTGTTTTTGCCTTCAGGGAGGCTTCCATGATCTTTGGCAGCTGGGCGACATCGTCGATCATCAGCTTAAGTCTGATTATGTTGCTTTTGATTTCGCCCGTTGCGGCCGTTTCTTTTTCGAGAAGCGGCTGTTTGGCGTCTTCAAAACTGGCAGAGAGCAGAAGTTCTGCAGCTTTCTTTACGGCTTCGTTATACGCATCAAGGTCTACGGTTGCAGCTGCCGGTGCGGCATTAGTCACGGCAGGAGTCACCGGCTTTGTTACGGTTTGCACCGGCTTCGGCGGAGGTGTCGGCTCGATTTTAGGTGTTTCTTCCTTCGTAACCGCAATGGTCTGCGGCGTGATAATGATGGTCTGCTTGTAAAGCCGTGGCGGCTTCAGCTGAAAATAGCCGACCAGTCCCAGGATGATGACTATCAGTATGTTCACGCTGAGAGAGAACCATAAAGGCAATTTCTGCGCTATGGAGGCCTTTGTTGCGGCAATGCCCTCAGTCCCGCTTGGCCGGGCTACGATAGTGATTTTAGGGGCGGCTTTTTGCTGAATCTTCATCTTAACAGGGGTCTGCTCGGGAATGGGCTTGCGCTTTAAAGGTAATTTGCCTGGCGCCACTTTTTCTTTTATCTTGATTTCCTGATTCCCGACAGTCGTCGGGGCAATCACGGTGCTGTCTCCGTCGCATTGTATTGTGTGATTCTTGTTTTTCAGCAGAATGCGGATGTCGGCTATGCAAGCGGACCAATCTTGGTATCTCTCGTCAGGATTCTTCATCATCATCCGCGCCATCAATTGTGCCATGCCGACAGGTATGTCAGTGTTCAGATCGCAGGGGTTTCTCAGTTTGCCTCTGACCTGCATGTCCATCGTGTCATGGGGTGTCATATCCGGAAAGGGTATTTGGCCGGTGGAAATCTGGTAAAGGGTGGCGCCCAGACTGTATATATCACTGCGCAGATCGATGTCGGGTTGTCCTGTTGCCTGCTCGGGTGACATGTAGTTCGGTGTTCCTTCAGTCCAGCCGTGTGCCTGTGCCTGTTGTGATATCGAGTCACGGCTTATGCTTAAGCCGAGATCGGCCAGCTTTATAGTGCCGTCCTCGTCTCTCATTATGTTCTCGGGCTTTATGTCGCGATGAATGATCCTGAAATTATCCCATGCGTTTTCCAGCACACTAGCGATAGTGTTGGCCATCTCCAGTGCGGTCTTGTAGGGGGTCGGGCCTTCTTCTGCGGTGATCTGATTCAGCGTTTTGCCTGCAATGAACTCCATGACGAAATAGAACTGGCCGTCAATTTCGGCAACATCATACATCTGTATTATGTTGGGATGCTTGATCTTTGCCGCAGAGCGTGCCTCGCGAACGAAGTTGATGATCTCGTTGTGGTCTGAAGCGAATTCCTCCTTCAAGACCTTGATGGCGACAAGACGGTCCAGAGAGCTCTGGTAGGCCTTGTATACAATTGCCATACCGCCTTCCCCAGCCGCTTCTATTATCTGAAACCCCGGAATATTCATTGATGAAATCTCACATTAGCATTATAAGCTATTATCTGTAAACAAACTTAAGGGGCTTTTTCGATGAAGATCGCTGTGGCATGCGGTGGAACTGGCGGGCATATTTTTCCCGGACTGGCAACTGCAGGGATATTAAGAGGGCATGGTCATGATGTCGATCTATGGTTGGCTGGTCGCGACGTCGAGAGCCTTTCGGTTGTGGCATGGGATGGCGGGATTGTCCGCATAAAGTCATCCGGACTGCCATCTTCATTGTCTCTTAGATCTGTCGGAGCATTGTTCAATGTTATTGGTGCAGTAACCTCATCCATACGGATAATGAGGTCGGCCAAACCTGATCGCCTGCTGGCGATGGGAAGCTACGCCTCAGTGGGGCCTGTGCTCGCTGCTCGATATCTTGGTGTCCCGGTGATCCTGCATGAGGCTAATGTAATACCAGGTCGTGCCATCAGCTTTCTTTCAAGGTATGCATCCGTTGTAGCTACAGGCTTCAGTGAGACGAAGAATCACATAAAACACAGGCGGATATGCTTTACGGGAATGCCTTTGCGCAGCAGCATGCTACCGGCGGCAGCAGAAGCTGGACAAAGAGGAGGAAAGCCACCCTGCCTGTTGATCATGGGTGGAAGTCAAGGTGCGCACAAGGTCAACGAAATCTCGTCCGAGGCCGTTTGTTTGCTGGCGCGCAGCTGTCCGGGGCTGAAGGTGATCCATTTAACCGGTTCGGCTGACGAGGATATGGTCCGCCGCAGGTATTCAGACGCTGGCGTTGATGCCGAGGTTTACGCGTTCCTTAAGGGGATGGAGCTTGCGTACGCGCGTGCCAGTCTGGCCGTGTGTCGGTCCGGCGCTGCCAGTTGTGCTGAACTTGCGCTATATGGGATTCCAACATTGTTTATCCCGCTGCCATCAGCAATGCGTGATCACCAGACGGCCAACGCCAGATCGGTTGCCGCGCGCGGCGGTGCTCTGATGATGTCGGAAAAGGATCTTACGCCGTCGAAGCTTAATGAGGAGCTGGATCGTCTGTTCAAGGACACGGCCCGGCTTGACACGATGAGCAGTAATATGCGAAATATTGCAACAGCCGATGCCGCCGCAAAGCTGGCGGGCCTGGTGGAGCGTCTGGCGTGATATGATAAGATTTACCGCTTGCCGTGGCAGGGCCACTTCTCCGAAGGTGCCGAGGCCAGCCCGGAGAGCAAGGCCTGCCACGTAAGAAACCATGGAGATTAGCCATGCCGATATATGAGTTCTATTGTCTGAAATGTAATGTGATATTTAATTTTCTTTCCAAGCGGATGGCCAATGATAAGAAGCCGGCCTGTCCGCGCTGCGGGAAGAAACCGCTGGAGAAGATGGTGTCGCAGTTTGCCTCTATCAAGCATAAAGGTGACGGCGGGGCAGGGGACGGAATGCCCGAAATGCCGATAGACGAATCCAAGATGGAGCGTGCGCTGGACAGCCTTGCCAGCGAGGCCGGCTCGATAAACGAGAATGATCCCAAACAGGCGGCCCAGCTCATGAGGAAGTTTTCCTCAATGACGGGAATGGAGTTCGGGAAAGGTATTGAGGAGGCGCTTTCCCGGCTGGAAAAGGGTGAGGACCCGGAAAAAATCGAGCAGGAGATGGGCAGTCTCATGGATTCCGAGGATCCTTTCGTTGTGGCCCAGAAAAAGAAGAAAGCAGTCCGCAAAGCCCCCGAACGCGACAAGACTCTTTATGAGTTGTAAATGTGCTTTATAATAAGGTTGTAATGACCCGGTATTTTTATAACATGCCATAGAAGTCTTTCTTCGACTTACAACTATGATGAAAATTCTAATACTCGAAGGCCCTGACAAGGGCATGAAGTACGAGATTGAACATGATGTGACGTTAGGTAGGGATGTCACCAATGACATTGTCATCTCGGATTCCTCCATATCGCTTGTCCATTGCGAGATCACTGTCCAAGACGGAGCTTTCTTTATCAAGGACTTAGGATCGACCAATGGTATCAAGATAAACGGCATACGGCAGGTGGCCGCTCAGCTGTACGATGGTGATGGTCTCCAGATGGGCAAGACTCATATCAGGGTGGAGATCCCCGTTGATAATAAGATCAGGCCAACCGAATACCAGCATGGCACCCTGCATGATGCGGTCGGTACTGTTGCCATGGAGGATCAGTCCGATGTGTCAGTGCATGTTTCGGAGGGCAGTGATCTTTCCGGCAACATTTTTGGGTCTGTCACGTATTTTCTTAAGAGAAAGATAGCCAGCGGAGGAATGGGATCCATATACGAGGCCGAGCAGATAGGTGCGGAAGGATTCATAAAGAAGGTGGCTATTAAAACCATTCTTCCTACGTATGCGAAGAAGGAGAGCTTCGTGTCGTCATTCATCGGCGAAGCGAGACTTGTCGCCAATCTTGTGCATCAGAACATAGTCCAGATCCATCATCTTGGCCGGCACGGCGACGGATATTACATCGCGATGGAGTATATTGATGGAGTCAACCTGACGGACTTTGTGATTGAGCACATACGCCGGAAGAAGCAGGTTCCCGTTGAGCTTGCAACGTTCATCATAAGCAGGATATGCAGGGGGCTTGAGTATGCGCACGACAAGAAGGATGAGAACGGAGGGCCGCTTAATCTTGTACACCGTGATGTCTCGCCCAATAATATAATGATAACCCGCGAGGGCGAGGTCAAGCTGACGGATTTCGGGGTGGCCAAGGCTGCTCAATTCATGGAGGATGATGACGAATATCTTGTCGGCAGTGTAGAGTACATGTCGCCTGAACAGGCTGATTGTGCTCAGGTGGACGCGCGCAGCGATATCTTCGGGCTCGGTGTCGTGTTTTATGAGCTGCTCACGGGCGTTCGTATCTTCAAGTGCAGGGACCAGGATGACCTTGATGCAACTCTTGAGATCGTAAAGAAGGCTGACGTGCCTGATCCGATGCAGTTCAGGAGCGATATTCCGGAGAATGCAAAGCGGATCTTGATGAAGTGTCTGAAAAAAGACCCTGCAAGTCGGTTCCAGACTGCAGGCGAGCTCGGGATCGAGCTGGAGAAGCAGATTTATTCCACTGGCTATGGGCCTACGATAGTGACACTGGCGAAATATCTTTCCGGTCTTGGGATACTCAAGAAGAGCCATGCGTGATGGAAAGCGTTCCCAAAGAATTTTTGAAGTCGGACGAGCTGGTTACCGGTTCCTTTGCCCTTGCGCGAAAAATCCATGATTCAGGTTTCGTTCCAGATGTCCTGCTGGTGCTCTGGCGCGGTGGCTCGACTGTCGGGATGATCATTCATGAGTATTTCGCATATAAAGGGCATGATATGTTCCACACGGCCATAAAAGCCGAATCGTATGCGGGAATCGAGAAGCGGATTGCGCCGCGGCTGGATAACATCGTTCCTGTTCTTGAGAAGATCAGGCCTGGTCAGCGCGTGCTGATAGTGGATGATATATTTGATACAGGCTGTACTGTGAAACTGGTTTCTGACCATGTGAGAGAAAAGACCGGCGATGTAAAGATTGCAACGCTCTTTGTCAGGGCCGGTCATAACAGGACCGGCTTGCGGCCTGATTACTTTATCAGGGAGACTTCGAGCTGGATCGTGTTCCCGCACGAGATACAGGATCTGACGCCTGAGGAAATACGGCAGAAGGATCCATTGATCTATTCCCTGGTCAGCGGCTAATGCCTCCGGATGTAGGAGTCCCGATAAAGTAGAAGTCACAAATAGACCTGACGATATCAGGTTTTAAACTTGCGCTCTGAGAAATGACAATAGGTATTAATAGAGTATTTCTGGGCTGGAACGACCATGCGCTGGATATGGTCGCGGTGCACTTATACAAGAAGTATAAGAAAGAGAATCTGGACATGACTGGCAAGTTGGTGGTCGTTCCGACCAGCCAGGCGATTACGAAACTCAAAGAGGCACTTGCCGTCCTTGCCGCCGCCGATAAACAGGCGGTAATCGGAGCCTGTATTGTCACTCCTGCGTTTCTCTTCACGCCGCGGAATCCGGAGAAATCTGTGGCGACCGGGACTGTGATCTTTGCAACATGGATGAATGTTCTCAAGAAATGCAAAGCAGATGTCCTCAGTCCTATATTTCCTTATGGCCTGAAAAGCGACAAGACAGAATCGCTCCTGAAGTTTGCAGAGATCGTTAGCAAGGTCAGGACGGATCTTTCTGACAACCTCATGTCGGTATCAGCTGTTCTTGCAAACCATTCCCACTGTCTTGCCGAGATCGATAGATGGCAGGCCATGTCTGAATTGGAGAAGCAGTATCTTGAGGCACTTGATGCACAGGGTTTCTGTGATCCGACACAGGCAAAGATGCGGGAGGCACGTTCACCTTCAATAGAAGATGATTACGATGAGATTATCCTTTGCGGTGCGCCGGAGATATCAGGGCTGGCTGCAAACGCAGTCAAGGTAATGGCGCAGAAATTATCTGTAACGGTCCTTGTGCATGCGCCCGAGTCTCTTGCGGGTTCGTTTGATGAATTTGGGCGCCCTGTTTCAGGTAAATGGCAGGAGGCGGACATCGATATCCCTGAGTGGCGGGATCGGCTTTATATGGAAACTACGCCGTCATCGCAGGCCCTGCGTGTCGCGGGGATACTGAATCAGAATGCAAGAAAGCATGGACCTGATGATATAGCCATAGGGGTGCCTGATCGCGATATTATCCCGTATCTGCAGGACGAACTTGAGGCCAAGGGGATTTCCGCCTACGATCCGCAGGATATTAGCTGTGCCGAACAGCCTGTCTTTCGGTTGATATCGAACATTGCAGAAGTCCTGGATGTAGGGGCATATCAGAATTTTGCCAGATTGCTCAGAACGCCGGATTTTCTGAGACATCTGCAGCACGCAAAGAAAGTGGAGATTGCCGAAGTTCTCGAGGAGCTGGACGATTTCAGGAACGAGCATCTCTCTGAATTTCTCGGATCTATCGAGCAGATGAATGGAAAAGTGCCTGCGGGCCTCACCAAGGTTTTACAGGCCGTTGAGGCGATAAAGAAAGATTACTCGTCAGAAAATCCTGCTGATTTCTGGCGTAAGACCCTGGCGGGGATCTACACAAGCAGGGAGCTGTCAACGAAGGATGCCGCAGATAATCTTTTTAAGTCAGCGGCCGAACAGATCAATGATGTTCTGACTGAGCTCGAGTCGTGTCCGGTGAAGTTAAATCGCGCCGAGTTTAACCGGCTCTTCTTGTATATGGTCTCCAACTTGCAGATAACGCGCAATAGAGACGGCGAGAGAGTCGATCTCAATGGCTGGCTCGAGCTGCATTGGAATAATGCGCCTTTGATGGTCATTACCGGAATGAACGAGGATTTCGTGCCGGGGGTAAGGCTTAGCGACATGTTCCTGCCCAACACGCTGCGCAGAAAGCTTGGGCTGAAGGACGACTCTCTGATTTTTGCCCGCGATGTTTATCTTTTGACAGCCATGGCTGAATCCCGCAGGAAGTCCGGTCTACTGTATCTCACAGCCGGTAAATTCTCTGCCGACGGCTCCCCGCTCAAGCCGTCGCGCTTGATGTTCAAGTGCAGTCTGGCTGAGCTGGCTGACCGCGCAAAGCGGATGTTCGAGCGGCCGCGCGAGCTGATATCCAAGCCGCCCGCGATGGCCTCGTTCAAACACGATCCAGTGAATCTGCAGGCGGTAAAAGACATGAGGGTAAGCAAACGTATAAGCGTCACTTCCCTGAAAGACTATCTCGAATGTCCGTTCAGGTTCTTCCTTAAGCATGTGGTGGGTATGGAGGAGGCAACCGATGACATCACGGCTATCAATCCGGCTCTATTCGGGACTTTGCTGCACAATACGCTCAGTAAGACCGGTGCTGAGGGTGAGCTCGGCCGTCACAAGGATCCAGGAAAGCTTGCGCTTATTCTTTGCGAACAGGTGGCCGTTGAGTTCAAGGATCAATTTGGACAGCATCTTCCGGCTGCTGTGCTTCTGGCGCTTAATTCAGCCAAAGAGCGGCTGAAGGCTGCAGCGCGGATACAGGCCGGGCTGAACAGTCAGAACTGGACAGTTCTGGCCAGACAGATCGAGCAGAAGTTCAAGCTGGAGGCCGGCGGCTATGTTATATCAGGCAAGATAGACCGCATAGATTACAATCCCGACACAAGAACGCTGAGGATTATCGACTACAAAACCGGAACCTTCGACGGCGGGAAATCGCTATTCTCGATATGCGCCAAGGCTACGCGTGATGATGTCAGCGGTGATTACAGGTCTTTTCGGCGCGGAGACAAGAACTACATCTGGAAAGATCTCCAACTGCCTATTTATTACCACATGATAAAAGAGTGCGGGATAATGCAAGAGTACCGGATCGACAACATAGAGCTGGCATATTTCACGCTCCCCAAGGCGGTCTCTGAAACCGATATAATGCTTTGGGAGCAGAAGCGGGAGTCCGACAGCGAGCAAATACTCGACAATGCGCTCGAGTGCTGTAGGCGAGTTATCGAGCGGATAGATCAGGGTGTGTTCTGGCCGCCGGCCGAAAAGGTCCAATATGACGATTTCGAAAATCTATTCCTATACGACATCAAAGATTCATGGGCTGTAGAGAAAATATGAGCGAACACCGGCACAAGGTAATATCGGCATCGGCAGGATCAGGCAAGACTACGCGTCTGGCCTTCCGCTACATAGAGCTTCTGGCCTCGCACACAAAGGGCAGTCCAGCGTCGATCTGTGCAATAACATTTACCCGCAAAGCGGCAGGAGAGATTCTCGATAAGATAGTCGACTGGTTGGTCGAAGCGGTAAAGGACCCCAAGAAAGCAAAAATTGTATCCGACGAAGCTTTATCCGAAATGCATGACGGCGGTTTTTATGCCAAGCTCCTGAACGACCTCCTGCGTAATATACACCAGGTTAATATCAGTACGATTGACAGTCTTATAACCCGTATAGCCGGCACATTTCCCTATGAACTTGGAATCCCTGCTGAATTCAGTCCGGCCGACAGTGACAGTTTCGAGATACGAAATGTCTTCACTGAGGTCATTGCCGATATTATGAGGGACCGCGAGTCAAGTCAGGCGTTAATAGACGCCTACCGCGAATCATCCGTGGGGAAAGAGGAGATATCGATAAGCGAGGATTTCATCGATGACCTTACCAGTAACCGGTATTTGTATCTGTCCTGTGATGAAGCGACGAAGTGGGGCGATCTTAAAAGGATATTCGGCAAGAATCCGCCTGCCGGCATTACCGCTGATCAGGCTGTAGCGGCGGCTGAAGAGATAAAGAAATGGCTGAATTCCGGGGAAGCCAAGCCTGAAAAGTTCAAGGAAGCCCTGATGAAGGTCATTAATTATTTCAGCAGTTACACGTCCATGTCCATCTCTGAGGAGCAGGGTACGTTGTTTGATAGGCTCATGCTGATGACTCCAGAATCCGATGTCATATCCTATGGCAAGAAAGATGTCAGCATGTCAGCCGCAGCAGCAGACGCGGCACGATTGCTCGCAAAGCATTATTTGGCGACGGAAATAGAAAAGGCTTCAAGAAAAACAAAAGGCCTTTATCAGGCAATCAGTTATCTGAATCGGGGATATTTCGAGAAGATGCTCGACAAGGGACTGCTCACATTTACCGACATACTTTATGTGCTGTCTCCGAAACATGCCACCGGCATATTTGACATAAAAAACTACAAATACCGGCCGCTCTCTCAGGACGAGAAGCAGATGAACCGTCTGTTCATCGATTATCGCCTCGATTCAAGGCTCGACCATTGGCTGCTTGATGAATTCCAGGATACCAGCGATCTGCAATGGGACACTATTGAGAACCTTATAGATGAAGTTATGCAGTCCGATGAAGACCGCACATTCTTTTACGTTGGAGATGTCAAGCAGTCCATATACAGATTCCGGGGCGGCAATCCTGAGTTGTTCGAGATGATCCGCCACAAATACAAGGATTCAATCACGCAAGACAGCATCAATACCACATACCGCTGTTCAAAGTCGGTGATTGATGCTGTTAACCGGGTCTTTACCGGGATAAAAGATGTCGCTGATATTCCTGCCGCGGCGGCGGCCAAATGGAGCGGGTTCTGGGAGAAGCACAAAACGCATAACGAGAATGAAGGTTATGTCGCTTTATACGAACTCGACAGCAAGGCGAAGAAAGAGGCTCGACTGCTGAAGACGGCAGAGCTCATAAAAGCGGTCGATCCGGTTCGTAATGGGCTTACTGCCGCAGTGCTTGTGTCGTCCAACAAAGTGGGCCATGAGGCCGTACAGATTTTTAAACAGGAATGCGCAGGGATTGACTTTGTCCTTGAGGGCAGTTTTACCATTACCGGCAATCAGGTTGCGCAGGTGCTTCTGGCACTGGTGAAAATAGCGGCACATCCTGGCGATACGATGGCATGGAATTACCTCATGATGTCTCCGCTCAAGAAGTATTTTGAAGACGAACGAATCGACCGGAAAGATCTGTCCCTGCTGTTGCTGGACGAGATCGACACCGGTCGGGTGCGGAGCTTTATCAGCAGGTGGGGTGCGATTCTTCTTGGTTTGATAAAGGAGGATAACGGTTTTGCGGCATATTCGCTGAGGCAGTTGGTAATAGCAGCCGAAGAGTTCGACAGAAGGAGCGAGCCTGACTGCAATCTCTTCCTCAGGTATATAAGCGATTACAGCTTCCGTGATTATGCGGCCGAACGGGCTGTCAGGGTCATGACCATACATCAGGCTAAAGGCCTGGAATTCGATGTCGTATTTCTTCCGGAACTTCAGGAAAGCGGAAGCGGGCATGCTCTCAATTCGGGCGCGGAAGATATGCTTATAGCCAAGTCAGGCAGGGACGTTCAGTGGATATTGAAAAGGCCGTCAAAGGTAAGCGAATACGAACCGACCCTTGCGCTTACGCTGGAGAAGGATAGGGCTGATAACTGTTTTGATCTGCTCTGCAAGCTCTATGTCGGCATGACTCGCGCCAAGAAGGCGCTCTATATGATCACCAGCGCCCAGGGCAAGACTTCTACTTCCAGGCCGCTTTCGTGGCTGGTCAGGACAAGGCTCTCGGTTGATTCTGTCGCAACTCCTGAGGCGGGCTGTGCGCTGATCTACGAATCTAACCTGAAGCAGAGGCGCTGGTATGAAAGTGGCCTGCAAGCCGGACGAGACATAGAAAGCGGAAAGATGATTGTCCGTCTAGAGAGCAGTTTTGCCAAGGCGGCATCGAAGCGCTACAGGCACAAGAGGTATGAGCCGTCGGAACAGACAGAATTCAAGATACCGGCTCACAAACTCTTCGAGCGAATATCCGCGGAAAAGAAGCATTTTGGGACATGCATCCACGAGCTCTTTGAGAGGATCGAATGGCTTGAGTCTGATGCGCAGATTGCGCAGACTATCAAGGAATGGGACTCGTCCAGTCAGATGCCGGCAGAGGTCAAAAGGGATGCCATAGGGCAGTTCCGCGACTGCATGGCCAACCCGGCTATAAGGGCTTTCTTTACAAAGACCGGAGAAAGCCGGACAGAGATATGGCGTGAACGGTCATTCGATATGTTGCTCGAAAAGCAGTTTGTAACAGGCATTTTTGACAGAGTCATGATAAAATACAACACAAAGGGCAAGCCTGTGGAAGCCGTCATACTTGACTATAAAAGCAGTATGATAAGCGATGCTTACGATATAGGCCGGCAGATTGAAATAAAGAAGGATCATTACAAGCCGCAGATGGATCTCTACCGCAAGGCGTTGGCAGGGATATTGAAAATTCCTGAATCAAGTATTGCCGCCAAACTGATCTTCACCCGCCCCGGCACAATAACCGATGTTTGAGAGGGCGGCTGAAATCAATAAAGGTATGGCGAATCGCATTGCTAGCAAGCCGAGGAGTATATATTGAGAAATGCTGAAATTGAGTAAACTGTAGCGGCGCATGTGTCATGCGCCGGCGGAAAAGACGTAGAAGTTTTGATCGAATGAATATTATTTCCCGCGGGCGTTGCTCAACAACGCCAATATGCCTAGAGAAAAAGACGGGCGTCGCAAGCAACGCCCCTACGGGAATCTAAATCATGAATTGCAAATGCCCTGGTGTGCTGTGAGCTGGTTTGTATGAGAATATCAATTTATCTGTTATGTGCCCGTGAGCTGGCCAATGTGAAGAAAGGTGCTTTGATGTACAGATTGCTAAGTTTAATATTGAGGCTGGATGTAGAGGGGAGCATCAGATGAAGCCCATCCCTGAGGACGTGAGTGCGTTTACAAAGAGAATATTGCATGGCTTGGCGCTGGAATGGGACATCATCGAAAGGTCCTTGCGGAAAGAGTATCGCGGTTTCATGAAGAAGCCCGGGTTCGAGCTGCGCGATTTGCAGCGCTTATGGGCTATGTGGGATGGCAGCCTGAAGATGATTATCGTTAGCCGGCGGCTTGTTCAGGAGTGTCCCTGGAAAACGGTGCGCGAAGTCCTGCTTCATGAGATAGCCCATCAGTTTACTGACGAGGTTTTAGGCGGGGATCATGTTCCGCATGGGAATACATTCAAACGTGCCTGTGCCATACTCAATGCTGATCCTGCCGCCTCAGGCTCGTTGCCTTCCCTTTACGAGAGACCGGCCGAGGGTGAGTACGATGATAATGACCGGATAATGCTGCGTGTGAGAAAGCTTTTGTCCATGGCCCAGAGCAACAGCCGGAATGAGGCCGAGGTCGCCATGGCAAAAGCGCACGATTATATTGCCAAATATAATATCGACCTTCTGGAAAGCGCAAAGCAGATGTCATATTGCAGTATGTGCATCGGAGCGCCTGCAAGAAGACAGCCCCGGGATGGATATGCCATCTCAGCTTTGTTGAGAGATTATTATTACGTGGAAACGGTTTATGTCCCCATGTTTGTCCTGGAAGTTTCCGCAATGGGAAAGATCCTGGAAATCAGCGGTACTGTTGAGAATGTCAAGATGGCGGATTATGTTTACGGATTCTTAGTTCGTGTGATTGATGAGCAGTGGGCGGCGTTTTCCGTAGGCAAGCGGACAGGTAGGGCGCAAAAGACTGACTTTGCGTTGGGCCTCATAAAGGGCTTTCGCGAAAAACTGGACGCCAGACCAAAGGTATCCACGGAGTGTAATATCCGGCGGGTATCGCTCGTAAAGACCGAAGATGCACGTTTGCGAGCTTACATTAGAGAGAGGTATTCCAGCCTGCGCGGGATATGTCGACGGGGCCGTCGAGTTGACGCGGTTGCGCATGATGCCGGGTTCAAAGCAGGATTGGCAACCATCCTGCATAAGCCAGTTGATTCCAGGTCTGGCCGGGCGATACATCAACTTGAAGGCAGAAATTGAAGAGGACCCGGTAATCCTATTACTATCAAGCTAAGTACAAGTTTGGTGCGCCAATCGTTGCTTGGCGCACCAGAATGTACAAAGTGTTCAAGATGGTGGAGGGCGGGCTGTCGGTCGGCTCAGTCTCTTTTCTTGCTGCTGGGTAGTAGATTGTAAAATGCCGAATTTATGTGTTGCCCCATAATATGATTTCGCCTACGCTTAAAGAAAACGTTGCAAAAAGAACAAGGGTAGTTAACAACAAGAGGAGAGCACATGAGAAAGATCAGTATGGTAACGCTGTCTGTGTTGGTAAGTATGG
>CAMCYG010000023.1 GCA_945883775.1 Victivallis vadensis | reverse complement strand
GCTGTTCACCCAATGCTTGCGGAATCCTTGACAGCACCTCTGTATTCAGGAGCAACCAGAAACGGGGCGTCTGATACCCTCCGTTGCGCGAAGCAACGAGCATTGAGTCATAAGCATCTGTTGCAAAGCGATCCAGAATGCGGTCTTTGACCGCTTTATTGTATAGGGGTGTATTTGGGAAAGGTGTTAACGGAAGAGACACCACGCCCCAGTTCGGCCGCGGAAGAGCATTAAGCGTCCTGGCAATCTGCCGTAAATCGTCTTCTTTTTCGTATGGATTATGGATAATAATATCAACAGACAGATGTAGCCCTGCATCCAACACTTTGTTTGCAGCCTTTAGAAACGATTGCGCAGTCTCCTGCCGGTCAAATACTGTTTTGTTCACACGATCTGAGGCCTCCAACCCCATCGTCACATATGCCACACCAGCGGACTTGAGCCGCTGGATCCTTTCAGCTGTGACGTAGCGGGGAATCATTCGCATGATAAAAGGGAGACCGACCTCTGTTTTGATTCGAGAAGCGAACTCAGCCATCCACTCTTCGGATCCCGCATAGAAGCTGTCATCCTGAAAGTTTATTCCGGTAATGCGCGGTTCTTTCTGCCGCATAGCCTTCAATTCCCCAATGACCCGATTAACGCTGGCACGGCGGACCGGCGCACCGTTGACATTGCAGCAGTAAGCACAGCGGTAGACACAACCGCGCGAAGTGACCATGTCATAATAACGACCGTCCCACGACGAATGCCGGCAATGGAGTCTCCACGTCAAGGGCCTGAGTTTGCCATCGACCAGTATACGATCTCTGTCAAAACGGAATATTGGATACGGGAGCACGTCGAGATCGAGCTTTTGTTCCGGTGAAGTCTTGTTTATGACGACACTGTCTTCTTTTCTCCAAACCAGGCCTGGAATAGTTTCGGGCGATGCGCCACTCAGGATCATCTTAAGAGGCAATTCTCCCGGCCCCTGAACTGCATAGTCCGCACCGGGGACTAAAGATTCAGCAGGACACAGCGAGGCGTGAACCCCGCCCGCCATAATGACCCCCTGATAGCCGGAGACGCGTAAAGCCCTGACTAAAAGTGTGTAAGGCTTAAGACTTGCCGTCATCAGGTAGAAACCAAGGTGCGTGACCTTCTCTTGTGCCAGAAACGTCCTAACCTGTGAAATCTCGGACTCTGAGAACTCCACTGGATGTCCGATGCTTGCCAATTCTCTTATTATCACCAGCAGTGTGACTTTAACGCCGCACGATTCTGCGTATGCACCCAGCGTCCGTATCGAGACAGGGCGTTCATTCTCATCAATGGTAGCCAGGACCAGATGCTTCTCGTTTGATCTAACCGTTGCCGGCATTATTGCCTTTCCTAAGTTTATCAATTCGGTCGCATGTCACACACGGACACTTGAATGCCAGATGAAAGTCAATAGCTTTAGGCAGACATACGCAGCTTCGACTGAGTACATCAGCCGGGCTAATCGTTATACACACCAAAAGGATGTACGGTCTCATTAATTATATTAATGGTGTTGGTGTCAGCCGGAAACACTTCATCTCCTGTCGCATCAACGCCATCAGGCCCGCAAGACCACAGCTTGGGCGCATCATCCTTAAGTCGATACTGATACGAAGACCGCCAGGGATCGGCGCGAATATTATTGATATATTTGCCACCCCAATTTGTATTGCCAGGGTTAAGTATCAACGCCGCGAGACCTTCCTGCGTTGTCGGATAGCATCCGCAGTCAGCACGATATCTGTTCAGGGCAATCGTCATGATTGCCATATCTTTTCCAGCCTTGGCGAGCCAGGTCTTGTCATTTGCAGGCGCTTGATGTCCACTCTTCGTTTTTGTCAGCAAAAGCCCTCCTGTGCCAAGGAGGAGAAAAAGGGCTATAGCCACATAGATGGGCTTTCTGCTTAGGTCAGGACTCTTCCGTTGCAAGGTCTCCAATTCCCTTTCAGCTTCGCGAGCCATTCGTTCCTTTTTCTTTTTCCGGAAACGATACGGGATCTTTTGGAGCTTTTCCGGAACCTTCATTGACTTCCCGCATTTCGGACAGGCGATGGGTATCTTATCGGCAAACAATTCCTTGCAGTATGGACAGCGGAGTTTCATCTTATTGATCTACTGCAACTCCGTTGCCTGCACTTACGCAACGATCACAGGCTGAAGACATTGAGATTCTTGAGACCTTTTTTTGCGCAGATATCAAGCACTTGGATTAGGTATGCATGAGGAGACTTCTCCTCGCACTTTATCACAACTGATACGTTCTTGCTGATAGAAGAATACTTTGCCAGCTGTCTTTCCACCTCTTCGATGGCAACCTTGCGGCCCTTCAGTACGAATCCTTTTTCCCAAATAATGATATCCAGCAATTCGTCCTGCTTCTCTTCGGGTGGTCTTGGTTTATCTGGAGCCGGGCGATTGACATCGAGGTGAGACAATATGTCTTCCTCTTTCTTGGTAACAATAAAGAAGATCAACAGCTGGAAGACGACATCGATCATGGGAGTCATCTCGAGCGCTACAGTCTCCTGCTCCTTTTTTGTCTTCTTTCTTGCCACAACTAACCCCTTTCCATACTAATCAATCCTTGACCTTCTTCTCCTGGATTGCCACAAATTGTATTTTCCAAACGCCATTGGCCGTTAGTATATCCATAACCGCCTTGACATCCTTATGCCTGGTCTTCTTATCAGCACGTATAAGCACAGGAAACGGCCCGTACTTATTATACTTGCTTCGACAAAAATCACCGAACCGTTTCTTGTCGAATATGGCCTTATGCATTGAGATGACTCCGCGCTTATTCACCTCGACAATCATTGTCAAGGGACTCATTTCCTTGATTATCGGGCCATGCTTGCCATTTTCCAGCTTGATGTCCTTGTTGTAGTCACTATCCATCTTGACGGTAACAACAAAGAAAATGATGAGCTGAAACACAACGTCAATCATTGGCGTCATATCAAGGGCGGCATCTGCACATTTCCTTTTGCCCATATATCAACCCCTCTGCTTATTCCTGAACTACCTCTACATTGCGGAGGCCCTTAATCAGCTCCATGGTCATTGCTTCCATCCTGAGCGTCAGCGTGTTGGCTTTATTTCGCAAGGCATAGAAGAATGTGATACAGGGAATCGCGGTACAAAGACCGGCGGCTGTAGTATAAAGAGCCTGGGCGATGTTCATAGCAAGAACACCGATATCAGGGGCGCCGCCGGAGAGGTTGGCAAACGCGTAAATCATACCCTGAACGGTTCCGAGAAGACCAAGCATCGGCGCAAGATTTGCACACACCGATATCCATGCCAGTTTCTGAATCATACGCTCCGTCTCCAAATCAGCAGCTGTCGCGATCGAATCCTGAATAATATCAAATCCTTCTTCAACATGACTGAAGCCAGCGGAAAGAATATTAGCCAGAGGGCCGGGATTATCTTCACAATACTTGAGAGCCTTAAGCACATCGCCTTCCTGCATAGATTCGGTAACGTTACGAATCAGGTTGTCAGGCAACACCCTTTTAACCTGCACCATCAAGGCGCAATCGACAATGAAATACGCACCTGCTCCGCCGGCACCAAACAGCGCAAGCCACAGCACTACACCAAGCCAACCGGAACTCAATATCACCTCAAGGAAACCCATACCACTGCTGCTTTTGGCTGGTGCAGCAGCAGCTCCATCAGCAGGAACCAACTCGCCCGCTCCAGCGGCAGGAGCTGCAGCCGCGGCAGGAGCTGCGGCGGCAGGAGCGGCAGCGGCAGGAGCTGCGTCCTGCGCAAGAATCGAACCGACAGAAGAAAGCATAAGCACGGACAACACTACCATTACAAACAGTCTTTTCATCACTCCATTTCCTTTCGTTACTTTAATAAACTTTGATTACTTTTTAGATTCCAGATCTGAGTTTGGCAGTATAAGGGTCACTCGGATATTCTGCCAGTAATTTCTTACGCCATTTCTCCGCATTTGTAGCCTGCTTCAGCTCTTCAAAGCTCTTCACTGTCTTGAAAAGGGCCTCCGGCTGTATTTCCTTCACAGAAGAGTAGAGCAGCACGGTACGGAGATAACCATCTATCAGAGCATCCTTATGATTGCCCCTCGCAACAAAGAGATCGCCTCTTTTCAGGTACGCAACGGCGACAGATTCATTTTTACCAGACTGTATCATTGCCTGTATCACCTTGTCGACCTCGCTACCCCTGCCCGCAACTATCAGCGCGTCCATGTATGCCGACATAAAGTCAGGTGTCTGGCCAAGGCTTGTACCTTCTCTGTTGTCCGCAACTTTCTTACCCCAATCAAGCCCTTTGGTGCTTTTTGTCTCCTTGCAGGCCTTAAGCAAAAGAGCCGTTGCCGGCAAATCCCACTGCAGCATGAGATACTTTTCTACAATTTTCTCAAGCTCTGGTATTGCCGCGGTCCCCTGCCCAGCATTCACCATTCCGGCAAGTTTGTCCAGACCAAGCGGTTTGGGTACAATTACATCAGCCACGTCCGAAGGAAGAATCTCTGAAGTTGCTCCACTCTTTACTATCTCATACTTTTTAGCAGAGTTGAGCCAGCGGATGGCTCCTGCCTGTTTACTGCCATCGAGCTTCACAATAGTTCCATCCGCTTCAGCCAGCGCTTCTGGCAGGACAAAGCAGTGGGCGGCGAGTAGAAGCATCAACAATCCAGTCCCTGATAATATCGATAAAACTCTTCTCATTATATTTCTCCTTATTTAGACTCGCTGACTGCCGCCTTCTTGGTGCTAACTGCCTTCTTAGCGGTCAGGCCTGCAGGCTTTGCGCTTGCTGCCGTCACAGTTGCTTTTTCTTCAGCCTGCTTGACGCCGGCTACCGGTTTTACTGTTGCCGCCGGTGCAGTTTCCGTTGATTTTGCGGCAGGCTCTTCATCTAAACTCATATCTTCCTGAGGGGCGGTTGATGTGACTGATTCCTTCGCTTTATTCCCATCAGCCGAGGCATTCACCTTCGCCTTACTCAAGAGGCTTCTCATAATCATAATGCTCTTGCCTTTGGGGAAATTAGCGATATACAGCTCAGCATTTTCTTTAACTGAATCCCATTTACCGTCCTCAGCCAGCATGGAAGTCCCCTTCAAGAAAGCTTCTTCATAATAAGGCACCGCACCTAAGTTTGTCGGCACCGCACCGTCCATGACAATCTGATAACCAACAATGGCTTCACCTCTGTATTCCGCGGCTTTCTCCTTATCACCAAATTCAGATTCGGACTTGGCTTTGTATTCTGATATCCTGCAAATGCCAATATCAGCCGCAGCCAACTCTTCTGGTGTCTTGGCGTATTTCTTGACGATTTTCAGAGCCCGAACCGCCTTATTGAAAAGACCGATCCTCTTCTCGAGATTGCTCTCTACCAGAGCCTGTTCTGTATAAGCACGCCTTAAATAGTCGTTTATCGTCACCGCATAACCTGACTTCTGGTTATTCTTGAGAATATCCTCCAGAATCTTAATCGATTCTTCATACTGCTTGAGCTCACATTTAACCTTGCCCAGCCCTACTGTAGCCATGGTCATCATGTTGGTTTCTTTGGTACGGCCCAAGGTGTTCTTGTATGCTATCGCAGCAATCTCGAACTCTTTAGCATCGAACAGCTCATTGCCAGCCTTGAGAATCTGTCCTTCCGAATATTTATCCGTTGCCTCAAACATCTTCTTGAATGCTTCCGTGGCCTCCTTGGGTTTGTTCATCTTCAGGAGGTTGTTTGCCAGAACATAATCTATCATCTTGGCCTCCGGCGACTCCGGATACTTTGCCTTCAGAGTCGACAGCGCCTTTTCTGCTTCAGCTGGATTGCCCAAAATTGAATATATCGTACCTATCTGACTTAATGAAGTTGCCGCATATTTATTGGAGCGCGCGCCGCTATCGACAAGCTGCTGAAAACATTTCACAGCCTGCATCTTATATTCCGCAATCTTCTCTTCCGGCTTCCTTATCTGAACGTAGCATAGCGCCTTACTGAATATAGCCGCCTCGTAAATATCGGCCAACCCGGCAAGCTCTTCGGCAGACTTGGCAATGGTCGCCTTTTTCTCTGAAATAAGCTTTTGAACCTCCATGAAGAGATTCAGTGCTTTGACGTTATTCACGACCGGCTCCTGCTTCTTCAGGGCACTTGCATACCTGAGCTTGGCACTTACATACAGGTAGTTCTCCTGCTTCTTCTTCTCCAGATTGTCAATTATACGCTTGAGTATTTCTATTTCCGCTGTTGTGTTGGTTTCCTGCGCGTAAGCGGCCGCCATCTTGCTAAGCGCATCCAATCCAACCTGCCGGTCGGGATACGTGTCCGCCGCCTTCCCGAAATACACAAGCGCGTCTTTCGTTTTACCTTCTTTCAGCTTGTTCTCACCGACATACATTATCATGTCAGAAGCCTTGGGATGTGCCGTATAAAGGCCTATAAACAGCTCATACAACGAATCCCTGGGTTCACTAAGCTTCTTCAGGTCGTAATATGACGCAAGCGCCAACACTGTCTCTCCTGCCTTGGTAAAAGTCTTTTTATTCCCGAAATACCGCTCTGCGATATGACAGGCAATGGCTTCGCTCGCCATGACATCACCCATTTCAGCAAAGCATTTACTCAACTCGGACAACGCCTGAATGGTTGTATCTGACTCCGGAAACAAACTCAGGACCTTGATATACTGTATGGCAGCGTTCTCAAACTGGTTCTGATTGAACAAAACCCTGGCCTCCAAAAGCTGAGATTTCTCTACCTTTTCCCACTGCTCTTTAGTCACATTTTTCTTTATCTTGCCGCCGAGTTTCTCAACCATATCCTCGACTGTCTGCGCCTTTACACCTGCATCCGGCGCCCAGCTGGTAGTGGGATAACCTATAAATACCTCAAGGAAATGCTGCAGAGCCCCAGCCGTCCGGTTCCTGGTTCCTGATATTTCCGTGCCAACAAGTAACGCGACTATCTTCGCCCTTTCACCCTTTGCCGCAATCTGCTTCTCTGCCTCTGCCAGCATCATCGAACCAAGCTGGTACCGGCATTGCGCCATAGGGCTCAATTTTGTGAGCGGCTCTTTTGTCTCTTCCTCCTGCTTCCTAAGCGTCTCATCTATCTGCAAGAGCTGTTCAGTGTAAAGCTGGATATGGTCCTGCGCGCCTTTGACATCGCCTTCCATCATCTTAAGGTGAGACTCCAATACAACAGCCTTTCCAAACCATAAGTCCTGAACCCAATACAGATCTTTTGCGATTTGAGTTACAGAAGTCTTGTACAGCTCCTTCTCCGGCGGCGTGGCTGACTCATACAGCTTGAGCATCAGCTCAGCTTTCTCACCTTTAAACATACGTGTCGTATCCTTGTCGGGATCGGCTTTAAGCGCAATATCGTACTGCTTCAGCGCTTCCTTCAGCTTGCCAAGCATTGTCAGCATCTGAATATACTTATAAGAGGACTCTATATAGAAAGATTTAAGGGCTGGCGGAACGGCATCTTTATACTTAGCGAAAAAAGCGTCATAGATCGCCTGCGCATCGGCATACTTATTCCAGGCATAATATGCATCTGCGAGGGCTAATCGCATTGCCCAGGAATCAACGCTGGCCTGATCAGGCTCTTTCTTTATGATAACGTCGGCTTCGGCAAATTTCCCGACAAGCAGATAATTGTTTAATTTGGCGACCTTGAGTCGCGGCCCAATACTGGGGTCCTTGATCCGGGAAAGCACGATTTCAGCGTAATCCGCCAACCCCTCGCCCTGCAGCATAGCTGCATAATCAAGCTCAGCCTGAGTTTCCGGAGAAACACCGCCACCACTGACAGCCTTCTGCTGGGCAGACACTACCACAACGGTCGCCAACAGACACAATCCAACAGCCAGACAAACTCTTATGTTCCGGTTTTGAAACATGTTCCTTTTCTCAGATTATGGATACCAAAGACTATACCCTTTATCCCCTGTTATCAATACGTAGGCATTCCCGGAATATTAGGTTGACCTTCCCATTGCTGGGGCTGATTCCATGGAATTTCGGATTCGGATGTCGTCGAACATCCCCCTAACCAAACCACTATGCTTACCGCTATTAAACTAAAAAGAATTCTGGATAACATAAAGCCATCCTAGTAAGAAACAATCTTGTCGCCCTTCTCCACCGGCATCTGCTGCCAATCGAGCAGTATGTCGGCCACACCCTTCTTCTCTTCTTTCCTTATCTGCACCAATCTGACCTTGGTAACAAACGTGTCCTGTTTTCCAGGCCTGTGGACGGTCAGCTCAACATTGGCAGGAACCACACGGGGAACTGCTTCATCCTTTGAGAACAACTCGTCCATAAACTCGTCCGATAGATCAAATATAATGAAATTATATTCTGAATTAACAGCTACGACCTTACCCTTCGCCCCCTGCTTCAGACTGGGCGCTTTAGCTGTTCCTGCCGCATCCTTCGGCCGCACCCCGCCCCCCTCGGCCTTATATCTGACAAGAAGTTCATCATATTTACGCTTTAAGGTGTCTTTTTCTTCTTTCGTCTGCTCAACCAGCTTGTCCTTCTCCTCAATCTGAGCTTTCAAGGGGTCGATTTCGGCGGTTAGTTCGGTTATCTTGGTCTTGTGCTGTTCGATTTCCGCTTTAAGCTTATCGATCTCTGTTTTTAAATCTGCAATCGTCTTGAATGACTGCCTGATGTCTCCCTTTTTCTGATTCAGCTCCTTGATAGTATCAACCAGCTCTTCCCTGACAATAGTCAGCATCTGTCGCGTACTTTGCAGCCGGGTATATTGATCACTGGCTTTTTCGAGAACGTCCTTAAGAAGCTGGTTCATTGGTCCCGGCGTATACAGCCCTGATATGGGATCCTTTTCCGGAGTCAAAGTTATTGGATCTATTTTATAGTACGCCTTAAGTTCATTTTCTTTTGCGGAAAGCTTTACGGTAGGAAGATCCACCTTCTCCAGGGAGTTTGAGTATTTCTCTGCCCAGAACTTGGAAAGCTCCGGCTTCTCCAGCGGTTCCGCCGTCGTCGGAGAGACGTCCCTGGCTGGATAATCCGCGACTGACGCCTCGGCTGATGCTTCTTCTATGGTGTTACCAAGCTGTATCAGAGTCTGTTCAAGCTTCTGAGTACGCCCTTTCAGCAACTCTCGCTTGGCAAACAGCATATTTCCCAGAACAAGGACTGTGATACACAAAGGCAGAAACAACAGGACAAGAATCTTTAAGGATGTATTCATAAATCTAAAATATCCAAAGTTGTGAACATTATTCTGAAATTAATGAAATACTCAACAAGAATTTACATAATAATTACATTTTTCTGCAATCCATGAACCTTGACCCTGACACACCGATTACATGATCCCCGCCGGCCTTCCTGATTATATTCCGAACACAAGGCCAAACCGCGCTAAAAACCGCCATATCAAACGGCCTCAGGCTTTGCTGCATCATTATCAAACTCGAGACCGCCGACCTGCTCGATTCTCACGCTGATCTTATCCATACGCTTGCTCGCATCTGCAAAGTTTTTCTGCGAAGCGTCAATATGCTGGCCCAGCTTCCTGAAACTCTCCTGAAACATTCCCAGCTCACGGGAAACCTTCATTACGCTGTCAATCAGAGTCCTGGACTGTTCCTCCACTTTCATCCCCCTTAAGCCCAGTATTATGGTCTGCAGATATGCGTAGAACGTACCCGGCGAAACAGGTATAACGTGCTTCTTGAGCGCATACTGCTGAAGCGCAGCTTCGCTTTCGTCCGGCTTGATGACCACTTCATAATAGATATTCTCGGCAGGAATATACATAAGCGCGAAGTCGAATGTTCCTTCGTCCGTCCTTATGTATTTCGATGATATCGCGTCTATGTGCGCCTTAACATCCCGCGCAAATAGTTTTAACTGGGCCTTCCTCTCATCTTCACTGATCGCCCCAGCGGCTTTCCTGAAGTTCTCGAGCGGGAATTTGGCGTCGACGGGTACCATGCCGTTCTTCAATATTATTGCCGCATCGACAGTCAGGCCGTCCTTGAACTTGTGCTGTATCTCGTAATGGTCGGCCGGTATGACCTGCTTCAATAACTCCTCAAGAAACATCTCCCCGAGCCCACCGCGCAATTTTGGCGGCTTCAGGATGTCTTCCAGCCCCGCAATATCCTTGCCCAACTCTATGACCTTCTTAGACGATTCATCCAGCTTAACAAGCTCCTGCCTCACCGACATCAGCATGTCGGAAGTCGCCTGCATCCTGTCACCGACAAGTCGGTTGGAGTCGGAAAGCATCTTGGTGATGTTTCCATTGAGGGCCTGCATCGAATCATTAAGAAGTTTCAGCGACGTTGACGGGTCCTGCGCCGGGGCAGGCGCCGTCTTTCTTATATATATAGCGGCAAATACAACTGCCGCTCCTATTATCAAACCCATGATGATCAAATCCATAGCGGGATAGTAATAGAGAGACGCCATTCGCGCAAGAAAGGAACGTTCTGAATCTTTATTGTACATGCCCCCGATAACAGGCGCTTTACAACAAAATCCAAAAAATGGATTTGGGGAGACTCAACTCGAGGCCCTCTTAATTCAGGCTAGTGCTGTCCACAGGCTATCCTTGAATTGGTTCTCATCAGCATTGTTGTAAAAAGGAATGCCTACCGCCTGTTATCTATATATCTGATTCTCCGTTATTTCTTGAATGTTGATTCCCGCAGATATCTAGCCAGCCTGTCAATAAGGCGACTGTATCGCTCAATGCTGATATCACCGATGGAGCCAATAACGACTCGACGCGGCAATACAGCCAAGAAGCCAAGCCGAATTACAGAATCAGCCAGAAGACCGCTCGACGCAAAGTCTTCATCACCAGCAACAATCACTTCATCAAAACCTGAAATAGTCTGCCGCAACTGGGTGCTGACTCCGCAAACCAGAATATCACCATATCCCGGCATTTCACGCAAAATCAAAGCCGGACGATTCTTCTGCTTTCCGTCTGCTTGCGGCAACGGTGTTAAGATGATCTTGCCTTCTTTAATGGCTTGTACTCCTCATTGGATTCTTTCACAAGTTTTTTTGAATAATCAGGCTCGTTTGCGCCGTAAGCAGACGCAAGATTCTGCACAGATAACTTTTGCCAGTCAAATCGCTCTGCGTCAGTTTCTGCGGGCATATCAAAAACAATTATCACTGAACCAATAGGAAATCGCTTTTCCTTCGGCAATATCACCTTGCGCCCGTCATATCTGGCTTTGATTGCTAACATAAAAACACTTTTATTTCTTCTCCCGCCTCGCCATCAATAACCTCTAATGGTGTGGTAATTCTCATGGGATAATAATATCCGTTCGCCTGATTGACCGCAAGAACCCTCTTCTCCTTATTGACATTGGCAAGATGTTCAAAATTCTAACTTACGAGGACATCAACCTGATTAATAGTGCAAACAGGAAATTGATGACCGATGTGTCCAGATATATCCGCAATTTCTTCATTTTCAGAGATTATCTACTAATCAGCACTTCGGCAATCTGGACGGCGTTCAACGCGGCACCCTTGAGGAGCTGGTCTCCGCTGATAAAGAGCTCGATCCCCTTGCCGTCATTGCGCGAGATATCCTGCCGGATACGACCGACAAGCACATCGTACATACCAGAGGCATCTATCGGCATCGGATACTTTTTATTGGCTGGATCGTCGACCACCTGCACGCCAGGGGCTTTGGAAAGAAGCTTTCTGACCATTGCAGGTGTGATCGGCTTGCTGAACTCTATGTTCACCGCTTCGCTGTGCGCCCTGAGAACAGGCACTCTCACACATGTCGCGCTCACTCTCAGTTTCGGAGCATGCATTATTTTACGCGATTCATTCTGGAACTTCATCTCCTCCTTGGTGTAACCGTTATCAGTGAACTGATCCACCTGAGGAAAAAGGTTGAAGGCTATCCTCTGCGCAAGATGCTCAACCTTCAGTTTCTTATCACCCCTTAGCACCTGCGCAGTCTGCTCCTCAAGCTCCGCCATGGCTTTTGCACCTGCACCACTGGCCGCCTGATAGGTCGACACCACTATCCTCTTGATAGCGTTAGCTTTATGAAGCGGATCAACTGCGACAAGAAGTATAGCTGTACAGCAATTCGGATTCGCAATAATGCCCTTATGCTTGAAAACATCCTTGGCATTGACCTCCGGCACCACGAGCGGCACATCCGCATCCATCCGGAACGCAGACGAGTTGTCGATGACTACTGCCCCGTCTTTCGCTGCGTCATGCGCAAACTCCTTTGACCGGCTCGCACCTGCACTGAAAAGCGCTATATCAATGCCTTTGAAACAGCCCGCCTTAAGGAGCTCCACGGTAACGGCCTTGCCCTTAAACTTCATCTTCTTACCGACCGAGCGCTCTGAGGCAAACAGCCTGATTTCCTTTACCGGAAAATTGCGCTTAACCAGCGTCTCGATCATCTCAACTCCTACCGCGCCAGTTGCACCTGCTATTCCTACTATATATTCTTTTTTCATCTTTTCTCCAATCCGGTGTGGACACCGGCGACTCCATCTTTTGCGCTCTTGTTCTTTTCTGGATTCTGACTTCTGAATCCTGAATTCTTTCTTCTTTATACTTCTCTTGCGACCATATCCCCGACTTCAGTAGTCGAGAAGCCCATCTTCCCTGCCGCAAGACTCTTTATCTTACCGGAGGCCAGCACTTTCGTAACCGCACTATCAATTGCCTTCGCGGCTTTACCCTCGCCGAGAGTATCGAGCATCATGCCGCCGGCGCATATCGCAGCCAGAGGATTGATGATATTCTTGCCGGTATACTTCGGCGCACTGCCACCCATCGGCTCAAACATCGAGACGCCCTCAGGATTAATGTTTCCGCCCGCTGCAATTCCAAGCCCACCCTGGATTATCGCAGCAAGATCGGTGATGATGTCGCCAAACAGGTTCTCTGTAACTATCACATCATACCACTCCGGCTGTTTGACGAACCACATTGTGGCCGCATCGACATGATTGTAGTCCTGCTTGACATCCTTGTAATCCTTGTCTCCCATCTCCTTGTGTACGCGCACCCACAGATCGCCGCAGTGCGTCAGCACGTTGCACTTGTGGACCAGCGTCAGCATCTTCTTCTTGCTGTTGCGCTTCTTGGTATATTCATATGCATACTTCATGCACCGCTCGACCACCGGCCGGCCGTATACCATTACCTGTGTCGCAATCTCGTATGGCGTTCCCTTCTGGACAACCCCACCAACGCCGGTATAAATGCCGCCCGTGTTCTCGCGGATAACGACGAAATCAATATCCTCAGGTCCTTTGCCCTTCAAGGGGCAGTCCACTCCTGGATACAGCTTTACCGGACGCAGATTGATATACTGGTCCAACGCAAATCTGGTCTTGAGCAATATGCCCAACTCAAGTATCCCCGGCTTGACATCAGGGTGGCCGATGGCGCCAAGATAGATGGCGTCCTGCTTCTTGAATTCTTCAAGTACTGAGTCCGGCATCACTTCGCCGGTTTTCAAATATCGTATGGCTCCCACGTCATAGTCAGTATAATCCAGTTTGAAATTGAATTTGGCCGCGGCAGCCTCCATAACCTTCAGACCCTCTTTCACCACCTCAGGCCCTGTTCCGTCACCAGGCATCAATGCTATCTTGTATTTATTCATTTTGTATTCCTTTACTTTATAAACACGTGAAAAATTATCAAATATCGTAACGTATGCAAGTTAATCCTGTGATATTGCACTTGTAAAACAGGACGGAGGAAACATATAATTAGCGCCACCATGAAAGACCAAAAGAAAATACTGGTGATTGAGGACGAAGAAGCGCTAAGAGTCGGTCTTGAGGAGAACCTCAAAGCAGTTGGCTACGAGACACTTTCAGCCAGCGACGGGCCGACTGGATTAAAAATGGCCATCCAGAACAAACCTGACCTGATTTTGCTGGATATCATGCTGCCAGGTCTTAGCGGCTATGAAGTCTGCAGAAAACTGCGCGAGACCGGCGCCGATATGTACGTAATTATGGTGACCGCTCGCCATGAGGAGTTCGACAAGGTACACGGCTTTGAGATGGGCGCAGACGACTATGTCACCAAACCATTCAGCATCAATGAACTGCTGGCGAGAATCAAATCAAAGCTCGCCCGCGGCCGGCGTCCGTCCGGCAAAGGCAAAATCAAGTTCGCCGACTGCGAGCTTGACCTGGAAAAGCGGATTCTCTTAAGAAAAGGCCACGAGATCACCATGACACGGACCGAGTTCGATCTGCTCGCCTACTTGTGCATCAACGAGGGCAAAGCTCTATCAAGGGATCAAGTGATGAACGACGTCTGGGGGACAGAATATTTCGGAACCCAAAGGTCTATTGACAGTTTCGTCGCCAGCCTCCGTTCAAAAATAGAAAAGAAACCGGCCAAACCTGAGCACATCCTCACCATCCACGGCATTGGTTACAAATTCGCGAGATAGTTACATTCAGGACAAGACATCTTCCTGCAGGTTCGCCCTCCATGTTTCACACCTTTGAGCTTTTCACATTGCACCTTACACTTGTAACTCTTTCTATTACTACACCCAGTCTTCGCTCAAGATACCGCCCTGCAAGCTCACTACTATTGCCTTAATCGGAATCTTGCGCTTTGCCTTTGCCACAGCATTCTTGGCCAGATGAAGAAGGCCGCCACAGCACGGGACCTGCATGATCATAACAGTCAGAGTGTTTATCTTTGCTTCATCTATAAGCGAAACAAGCTTCTCCGCATATATCTCCTGATTGTCATCCAGCTTCGGGCAGGCGATTGCAAGCGCCTTTCCTTTCAGATAATCCTTATGGAAATCGCCCATTGAATAAGCCACGCAGTCTGCCGATAGCAGAAGGTCTTTTCCCTGATACTGCGGCGCCATAGGCGATATCAAATGCAGTTGCAAAGGCCAATGCGTAAGCTGTGACGGCCGGCTTCCGCTATCGTCCGCTTGACCTGCCGCAGGTTTCTCGAAGCTCATTGCCCTTGATCCAGGGCATCCACTGTGTCCGCCATGTTCATGCATACTGCCTCCTTTTTCCGCCATGAGCGGATTGTTAATCCCCTTTTCATTCAACACTTGAACAGCCAGTTTAAAATAATCCATCTGTCCGTGGTCGCGCAGGTGCACAAGATGCGCCTTTATGGTGTTTGGGCCGTGTTTGATGATGTTTGCCATGACCTTGCGCTCATCATACGCCTCCGCATCGCGCTCTTCTATGGTAATAGCACCCTGCGGACAGTGACCTAGACAGGCACCAAGCCCGTCACACATCAGATCGCTTACCAGCCGGGCTTTCCCGTCAATCATTTGAATTGCACCTTCCGGGCAGTTGGGTATGCACAATCCACAGCCATTGCACTTATCCTGATCGATGTTTATTATGTTCCGCTTCATTCCTTTTCCTCCTTGTTATGCGCTAAATATAACATAACACAGAAAACCATTCCTTGACCTTGGTCAAGAAACACAAAACATTAGGTGCAATCACTATAAATAAGAACGGCTCACCGCGGCTATCAAGCTAAGGCATTTATATTGATAAGATTAGATTTCCGTAGGGGCGCTGCTTTTAGCATTATGTATTTTACCATAGGCTGACGGGCTGGCTGTCAAATCATGCCGGCAGTTAATCCTTCGGCATGGCACCAGTTGCTCGCCGTCATTATCAAAGAATGCCCGCTGTCCAGCCCGAGCTTCTGGATCATCCTGAAGCGATGCGTATCAATTGTTTTCTTGCTTATGCCCAACTCCGAGGCAACCGTTCGCGGCGGGAGACCCCGGCCGAGCAGGATGAATATCTGACGCTCACGACTACTGAGGTCGTCCAGCATGCTCTGGCCGTATGCAGGTCTAGTACAATTGATACGGTGCAACACCGAATCCCTTATTTTAGGGGACAGATATGTCTCACCCTTGAGGACCATGGAAACAACCTTCAATATAACGTCGGCCGCCTCGCTTTTCATAACATAACCCGCGGCACCCATGCGTAATGCTTTATAAGCATAAATGCTTTCCTCGTGCATAGACAGCACCACGACTGGAATACTAACCTTGCGCAGGCGCAGGCTCTTTATAACATTCAGCCCGTCTGTGCGTTTAAGCGATATATCCAGAAGCACCACATCAGGCATAGCCGCCAGGATTCCTGCAACCGCTTTATGCTCATCACTAGCCTCACCTGCACAAAAAAAATTACTGGAGGCGCCTATGATCATTTTCAGCCCCTGCCTTACTACATCATGATCATCTACAATGAAAATCCCGTAATGGCTCTTGTTTTGTTTGCCGCTCATAACCCTCTCACTTCCATAAACATATAACTCTGTATCCCTTTCCAGCCGCAGACTCTACCTTGAGAGTTGCGCCGGCAATCAGAGCCCGGTGCCGTATTATGGACATACCCATGCCCTCCTGAACGGACTTCTGGTCTACCCCTACACCGTTATCCTCGACAGTAACCTCATTGAAATCCTTCCTTCTTGCCAGTTGAACGGTGATTTTTGAACACTTGCCGTGCTTGATGGAATTATAAATAGCCTCCTGAACAATCCTGTAGATATTCAATCCTGCGGCCCTCTTAGGGTCAACGAAGCGTGCATCTCTTTTGAAAACAAATTTTATATTGCGCAGTGTTTCCTGGCCAAGCAGGAAGTTCTCTACAGCATTCGCAAAACCATCCTTCTTCAACTCCGCAGGGTACAGACCCGTGCTAATCTTCCTGGCTGTTGCCATCATCCGGCCCACGGCCCCCTCGAGTTTCTCAAACATAGGCAGAGAGTCAGGCATATCCTTCGCTATAATCATTTTCAGACATGACATTATCATGTTGCTACCGGTAAGCTCCTGGCAAAGGACATCATGGATCTCTCTGGCAAGCTCCGCACGCTCATTCTCGCAGGCCTCGGCAACCTTCAGCTCCATTTCCCTTCTTCGAGATATATCGCGCGCAATTGACAGAACCATCCTCTTCTTTCCGTATTCAAACGCGTGTGACATCACCTCCACCGGTATCTGCTCGCCATCACCTGACACAAAAACCGTCTCATAGATTAGACGGAGCTTCCTGGAAAGCTGGGTTATGTATTTTGCAGTCTCATCCCTGCGATCATCCGCCACTACTTCAAGGAAGGTCATCTTCTCCAAAGCACCGTGGCTATATTCCAACCTGCGGCAGACCTCGCTATTGGCCTCTTTTATTACAGGAAGCGAACGGCCTTTCTCTGGCAGTTCGTGCAGGAATATCATATCACTGGCATTGTCAAAAAGCATCTGCAGCGTCTTCTCACGATCGGCAAGCTGGACAATCAAACGCTCATTCTCTTTCCTGAGATTATAATGCTCTATCGCACCCTTAATGGTAAGCACAAGTTTCCGGGTGTCCTGGATCGGCTTCATGATATAGTCATGAGCGCCCAGCTTCAAAGCTTCAACCGCCGAAGCCAGACTGGCAAATCCGGTCACAATTACAACCGGCAGACTGCTATTCTTCTTCCTTATCTGCTGAAGCAGCTGAATCCCGCTCATACCTGGCAGCTTGATATCAGTCAACACCGCATCTACCTCAGAGCTTGCGAGAAAGCGCAACGCCTGTTCCGCCGTGGTACAGGGAATAACTACGAATTTATGCGAAGTAAAGACATGCCGCAATGTATCAAGGCACACCTGCTCATCTTCTACTATTAGTATACGCAGTACATTCATAAACAAGACCCGTTTTCTGGACGTGGAGTATGCAATCTTGATAATTGGTTATCAAAGAGAAAATGGATTTATTTTGTAAGTAATATTCTTACATTATGCCCCGTAGCTTTTCTTGAACTTCGGATCACTCTCGTCGCCTGCAGGAGCAGCGTCAACATTCTTCTCCGGCACAGCATCGGCTTTTTTATCAGCTGGCGCTTCAACCTTCTTCGCCTTTTCCGCTTCGGCTGTTTCAACGTAGTTCATCTGAAGCGTCGAAATGGTATTCGTCAGCAGGCGCTCCTCATCCTTGTCCAGATTGCCTTTGGCCTTGGATTTCAGCATCTGCAGAGTATCTATGACAAACTGAGCACCCTCGAGATTGACCTCGGTCTTACCCCTCGCAGGATCCACCAGCTTACCAAGCTGCTGCATCCCGGACGACGACAGCATCATCACAAGGTTTACAAGCATCATCTTATCCATCTCCTGCTTCTCTTTCTCTCTAAGACTGTCACTGCTCATTTATTCGCCCTCCTCTGTATTTAGTAATCAATGATTTGTCACCCGAAAGCCTCTTTCACTTCTCGCCTGCAGGCAGCAGAAATATAGTCGACACCCTGCCTGGATCCAGCAGCTCAAGAGCTGTCTTTCTGACTTCGTCCTGAGTCACTTTGTTGAATCTATCAACAACATCATAAGTACGCATGTAGCCCAGCCCGACGACCTCATTAATCGCACAGCTCTGCGCAGTCGCAAGGTTATCCTGAAGCCCCAGCTCCTGCTCAGATGTAATCTGGTTTATTGCACGGACGAACTCTTCGTCCCTCAGCCCCTTCGACCTTATGCGCGCCATCTCCTCCTGCATAAGACGGTCGACTTCGCCAACGGCGTCCTCCCTGGTTCCTGCGAACAAGGCGATAAATCCAGGATCTGTGCCAGCCATCATTGTACAGCTCGCGTAATACGCCAACCCTCTCTTTTCCCTTATGTTGTCAGACAAATCCGAAGACATTCCGGAAAGCGCTTCATGGATGACAGCCAGCTCCTCATACCGGCTATCCCTGAGGCTGACGCCGGGCAGGCCGCTGATTATAAAAGACTGCTGTTTGCGGACCCGCTGTTTGGTCTGCGACGGAAGCACAGGAGAGCTCAAAGATCTTTTTGGCTCCTCGCATTTACCCTGCCGGATCCTTCCAAAAGTCGCCTCACACAGCCGCAGTGCATCTTCGGTGTTTATATCTCCAAAAACAGCCAGAGCTGTATTCCCGGATACACTTTTATCAGCGAGATATGCCGCTATCTGCTCCTTCGTCAGATTCTTGACGCTGTCACTGGTCCCCAGCGCATTCAACCTGTACGGATGGCCAGGAAAAAGGCTTTTGCGCAGTTCATTTACTCCCAACCAGACAATATCCTCCTCGCTCCTGGCAATATCCGCCAGTTGCAGATTCTTCTGCTTATCAGTCTCGTCATTGGCAATGACCGGCTTCATGATCATATCCGCCACTATCCCGGCGTAGGCCTTGAAATCGGAGGACAGACATTTTGCATTGATACCGAACGTCTGACTTCCGCTGAACGGCGAGATACTGCCACCAGTGCTGTCCACCATAGTATCAATCTCCCCGCCCGTCATGTTCTTTGTACCCTTGACAATTATCTTCGCCGCAAGGCTGGTGATGCCGTTATTTTTCTCTGTCTCAGATATGACGCCACCGCCCAGCACTGCGCTGAAATACACATATGGCATCCTGTGGTCTTCCCGGATAATAACCGGCATTCCGTTCTCAAGAACTCGCCGGACGGGCAGTTTATACTGCACGCCCCGCAAGACGGTCTGGACTTCATCCGGAGCGATATCGGCATCCTTGGGCATCATTATGCAGAGATTCCTGCCTGACGGCTTGATGTATTTTCTGGCAGTCTCCCTCAACTTTGACGGCGTAAGATTAAACAACTCCCGCATGTATATAGCATCATAGCAGGGATTCCCTATCATCATCTGGGCAGAAGCAAGAGCTGAGGCCTGACCGTGCACGGTCTCCCGCTGGTTGAGCAGATTTGCCGCCATCATCCGCCTTACCTTGCGGAGTTCGGCAGGACTTACATCTTTCTCCAGCAGCCGGGCCAGCTCCTCTTCAATCGAGGCAAGCACTTTCTGCTCGTTTGCAGGATCAAACTCGGCATATACAGTGAACAGGCCAGGATAGCGCGGCGTGTATGAACTTGCGCCAATTTCGTAGACGATCTTCTCCTTCTCCTTCAGCCTTGCGACCAGCCTGGAGCTCGCACCGTTACCGGCAATCATTCCCAACATATCAAGCGCAGGGGTATCGCCATGGTTCATCGGCGTTATATGATACCCCATCATCAGCCGGGAAAACTTGGTTTCCGCCCTGTATCTGGAGAAACGCTCCGCAATCTGGTCAGGTTCGACAGGTATATACAGAGAAGTCGGCGACCTCCTGTCAAATCCCGCAAAAGCAGCACGGACCGCTTTCTCTATCTCATCCTTCTTGATATCCCCCACAATCACCGTCACCATGTTCTCCGGGTAATAATTCCGCTCATAATAATCAACAAGATCTTTTCTGGTGACTTTGGCGAAGACATCTTTGTGTCCTATGACAGGATATCTGTATGGATGCGTCGTGTAAGCGGTACTGCTGGCATAATCGTTGAGCATCCGCTCCGGCCTGTCATTACACATCGATATCTCGCGCATGATAACCTGCTGCTCTTTTTCCCATTCAGCAGCGGGAAATAGCGGATTCATGATTGCATCACTCAGAACATCCAGCGCAACTTTCCAGTTCCGGGCCGGCAGATCCACATAATAAACCGTGCGATCATCAGAAGTATACGCGTTCATCTTTCCACCTGCGTCACTTATATCGCGAAAGACCCTGCCAACATCGCGTTTTGGCGTACCCTTGAAAAACATATGCTCAACCGCATGGGCAATCCCGGCTCCTAGCATCGGGCCCTGATGAACTGCCCCACTGCCTACCCATATCTGAACTGTCACAACAGGCGCGGCATGGTCCTCCCTGACAATACACTTCATTCCGCTGGGCAGATCGAACTGATGAAGGCCAGTATTAAGCGCTTCTATATATCCGATCATCTTCTCTTCACCGGCCAAAGCAGAGCACGTAAGCAGCAGACAGGTAATTACAATATTCCAGGATCTATTTATCATATCGTTTCCTTCCAAGCGAACTACGCCAACAACCAGGATAGCCGGTACAAAACCGGCTCTACCTTTGCTCTCTCAATATTCTTAGATGTAGTTCCGGTGTCCACACCGGACTCTTCGTTTTCTTACCCGGTGAGACCAGTCTTCGCCAAGAGGCTACGCCTTGGCACGCACAGGGACTACATCTGAAGGTTCTTCTGCACTACCTTGTCTTCCCTCGCGCCGTTTTTCTGGCCCGGTATTTCAGCGGTTTGCCTGCATCAGACTGCTTTGTCTTCACCGGCCGGAAAGGACTGCTGAATACCGCATCGAAATCGTATATTTCTTTGAAATCAGCTATACTGTCCTTCTCTGTCTTGCCAAGCCGCCCTTCTTTGACCAGACTGAACACTATATTGCCGACATCCTCCGTGCTTTTAATCCCCCATTCGGCCAGAACTGTAGACGCCATTGGCCCGAATTCCTGGAGCGCAAAACCCTTGAAAGCCTCTAAAAGCTCAGGTCCGGTCACATGCCGCTCAGGCCCTTGCACATTCTTCTTCATCACCTTGACGGCACAGTCCAGCGCTTCGCGCACAAACAAATATGAATCAGGATGATATCTGTCATCCTCAGAACAGATCCTCATAATCGACTCTTTAAATACATTATCGCTCATCATAAATCACAGCTCCCTCATGGCCGCATTGATTCGGGAAGCATATCCGCCCATTTCTTCAATAGTATCATATTTATCCGCCTTACAGCTCCAAGAATGCTTGTCACCCTTGTAGCGCGGGATAACATGGAAATGGACATGCGGGACAACCTGCCCAGCGAGCTCGCCATTCGCCTGTGTGACATTTACACCATCAGCCTTCAGGCCGCTCACCTGCGCCATGGCTATCTTCTGCACAACCAGTATCAACTTCTGGAGAAGATCTTCAGGCACATTCATCAGCGGGTCGTAATGCAGTTTAGGAATGACCAGCGTATGTCCTTTAACAACCGGCCCGATATCCATGAATGCCACTACATCACCGTCCTCGTACACCTTAGTGGACGGGACCTCACCTCTGACTATTTTACAGAATATGCAATCCGAATCCATGCAGCTCCTCCGGAATCTTGTTGACACTGGGGCTAAACAATACAGAATCCTGATTTAATTATAAAGAAATTATTTTCCGCGGGAGACTTGTAATGAAATCGCATAAATCACTGCTTGCCGTTGCTTTTTGTGTCACCATCCTTGCCGGCAGGATGGAAGCCGTCGACTCTGCAATCTCTGCCAAAATAGGCACGCTGGGCATCGGGGGAGAATTCACATGGAGCATGACTGATGAGTTCAACCTCCGGGGTGGCCTGAACCTCTATGATTACGGCTTCACACTGGATGTCGATAATACAAGCGTTGACGCAGTCCTTGCACTGCAGTCCATACCATTACTGCTGGATTACCATCCGTTCTCGACCGGATTCAGGATATCTGTCGGCGCGATGATAAACGGAAACACCGTCGATTTGTCGGCAAATCCTGACGAGATGCTGGTGCTGAACGGTATACCGTTTGCGGTCGACAGCATGGAAGGCGAGATAACCTTCAACAAGTTCGCGCCATATATCGGAGTCGGATTTGGCAATGCCGTGCTTGAAGGCTCAGCGTGGCAGTTTACTTGCGATTTCGGTCTGATGTTTCACGGCACCCCAAAGGCAACGGCAACCGCCATATCAACCAATCCCCTGCTGCAGAACCTGCTAGATGTCGAGTTGAATGAAGAAGTTGAAAGTTTTAATTCTGACATCAGCGGCTACACAATCTGGCCCGTCTTCTCTGTCGGTATATCCCTTAATTACTGATGACTCGCTTTCTCCCACCGGCCACGCAGATCACGTCATACGACATGATAAAAGCGTGGCCCTCCGATAAGAATTCTGAATCCTCCCTCGGAGGGACGTGTTTCTACACGTCCGTCTTCTCCCCTCGGAAATCTTTTCCTTATCGGCTCCCTGTAGCGGCACCCCTTTGAGCGCCGATCTTCCACGGCCCCGATCCGGATCGGAGCGCTACATAAGCGAAGATCGCTTCTTTATCCCCATGCCCCATCCCGCCGCTACCCATCCAATCCCGCGCGCACGGCGCGGGCAAGTTCAGTCGCCTTATAAGGTTTGGAAAGCCAGTCAAGGCCCAAGACTTTCGTTTCTGCCACCAGATTATCCGGCGCATGGCCGCTCACGATCAACATCTTCTGTTTCGGGAAGAGTTTCAGGATCGCCTTGCACGCCGTGAGGCCGTCCATCCCCTTCATGAGCATATCCATCAACACAATATCAAACGGCGGTTTGCCGTCCCGTACAACAGCCTCAAACAAAGCCACAGCCTCCTCGCCGCTGGACACTGCTGTCGTGCCATACCCCAGCTTCTTCAAAGCCCGCTGTGCCAGGAACTGCTGGTTAGGCTCATCGTCTACAACAAGAACACGCTCATTACCGCCAGGCATATGCGCTCTGTCATTCACCACCGCAATCTCGCCCGCCGCCGCAAACGGCAGATACACCGTAAACGTTGTCCCCTTGCCGGACTCGCTCTTCACATCCAGAAATCCTGCATGATCCTTCACAAGGCCGTTCACCACGGACAGCCCTAATCCGCTGCCGCTACGCTGGCCCGGCGCCTTCGTTGAATAAAACGGTTCAAACATACGAGCCAGAGTCTTTGCATCCATTCCGCAGCCGGTGTCTGTTACTTCAATTGTGACGTAGTCACCGGCAGGCACATCCTCGTACCCGTGCTGCAGCTCCGTTAAAACCTGCCGCCCTGTGGTTACAACAATATCGCCCTGCCCGTCGATCGCCTCAGCCGCATTGCCAACCAGATTCGCCAATACCCGCGCCAGCCTGGAGTCCGAACCCTGACACCATAGCGAGTCTTCTGACAATTGTTTTGACACTTTTACGCCCAGATGGCGAATCTGCAGGTCCTTGATCTGCTTGGAATCAATCAGCTGCGTCACCATCTTATTGACATCCACAGGAGCGTGCTGGAACTGACCACGCCTGCCCATCACCACAAGGTCGCTGACCATCGCCGTAGCCCGCAGGGCTGATGCCGTAATCGCTTGTAACGCATCAATAGTGTCAGCATATTCCGGATCAGAAGGGTTTCCGCACCGCTCTATATATTCACCCACCATCTCAGGCAGAAGGACTATAGGGCCCAGTACGTTATTTAGATCATGCGCCACACCGCCTGCCAGCACGCCCAGCGACTCCATGCGCGCGGCCCGCTCCAGCTTCTCACGCAGTTCCTTCTCCCGCTCCTGAGCGAGCTTATTATCAACAATCGCCTGTATAGTGCTCAGGAACGAATTAATCTGCTGAACATCATCTTGATCGTATGCTGCTGCACGATTAGCTACAGCTGCGAGCGCAGAGACCCGGCCGTTGACAAGAAACGGAACCACCAGCAAGCTCGTCAACGGCGTATGCCCTTGCGGCAGGCCTTTCTTGGCAGGATGCGCATCCCTATAGCTGTTCAGAAGTAAAGGTTTGCGGTGTCTGACAGCCTCTGCCCATACGCCTGCCTCGCTGATCCGGAATTGCTGCGGCTTATCAACCATCACACAGTCCTTCATGGCGGCACCAGCCCAGGAATGGATGGTCATCACAGATTCGTCCTCATTGATAAAACCGTAGAATCCCAGGTCACTGCCCGTCATTTTTGCCAGCGTTTCAAGGATGTGATCAGAAACGACCTTGAGATCGGCATTGGCCAAAGAGGAGACGTTCCACAGAGCGTGCAGTCTGGCATTGGCCGCCATCAATGCATCATCCGCTTTCTTACGCTCGGTTATATTCACAAAAGCCGCAACGAAGTGATCAGGCTTATACTGATATCCCACAGCATCGTACCATTGATCATTGGCCTGAAGATACGATTCGAAGCGTATGGTCTCTCCTGTCAGCGCAACCTTTCCAAATTTTCCGATCCAGTCAAATGGATCCTTCTCGATGCCGGGAAAAGCCTGCGTAACCAGTTTCCCTCTCGGATCCACGCCCGTCAGCTTTTGATAAGTTTCGTTAGCATCCAGGAAAAAATAATCCACCGACTTACCCGAAGCGTCGTAGATCATTTTGTGATAGGCAACGCCAATCGGCCCTTTCTCAAACAGCGCCCGGAACTTCCACTCTGCCTCGCGCAGGGCATCCTCATTTTCCAGCCTTTCCAGTTCACCTGCAGCACGTATGGCTACCAGCTTCAGTATGGCTTCTGCCTGCGGCCGATTCTCAAGAGGCTTGCGCCCGATAACCGCAATCAGGCCTATGGGCTTGCCGGTATGACCCCAGAGCGTCACGCCGACGTAACTCTCCGCCCGCATATCCTGGAGCACCTGATCGCGAGGGAAGAGCTGACTCACACTGGCAGGGAAACAACATACCGCCTTACCCACCACATCGCCGCACGGTGTGTCTTTGAGTGCATA